>DINJ01000129.1 GCA_002423665.1 Bacteroidetes bacterium UBA5543
ACAGCGAACCGTCTTCGCCTTTCCTGGGGCCCATGCCAAAGTATATCAGGTTTTCCCAGTAGAAAGAAGCCTTCATATATGTGGTGGGCACTCCGGCTTCAGCAAAGTACTTATCTGACTCTCCTTTGCCATCAAAATGAGGCACTTTGTATTTGCCGTTCAGCGTAGGCATGCTATCGTCGTTCAGCGGCACGTAGTTTCTTACATCTTCCAGTGTTGACCATACTACATGCTTCAGCTCTTTGGCTTTAGCTGCGTCCGCCATTATTTTTACCTCGGCGTTTTCTTTTTCAGGCGAAAAATGCGCCCAGAAGAAAGTAACACAAAAAGCACCGTAAGCGCCTTCCATTGCTTTGTTTACCGATGCAGCATCGTCCACGTCGCCGGCTACTACTTCGGCACCCATAGCTGCCAGTTCTTTAGCCTTGTCCGAGTTTATGTCCCTTGTTACCGCCCTTACAGCAAATTCACTGTTGGGGTCGTTGAGTATAGCCTTTGCCAGGCTGCCACCCTGCGCGCCTGTAGCGCCGAATACGGTGATTATTTTCTTGTTCATATACGTTGGTTTTAGTCGATAATGTGTGTACAACAATGATACAGAAACTTTACATAACTAAAAAAACAAATTATTGAAACCCTCTATAAGGAATACCTTTGACATAGTTGTACTACCTGCTATTTTTTCACCAGTAAACGCCTCAACCCCACAAGCCCTGCAATTGGCCCGGCAGCCAGCACCAGGTATATGTACCGCTCACCTATGTTCTGTATCAGTGCACTGATAACCTGTATGCTCACAACTGTGATAGTAAACCCGATGGTATTCACAATAGTGAGGGCGGTTCCCTTCTCAGCCGGTTGCACAGCCGTAGCCACCAGCGTGGTGAATTGTGGTGAATCGGCCACAACAGCGAGCCCCCATGCCAGCAGGATGGTGACAAACAAGGCAGGATGAGCATCAAACAAAAATGGTGATACTAAACAGCAAAGTCCTGATATCAGCAAGGCGGTTNNTGCAGCCACTCTTGCATTTCCGTACTTCAGCGACAGCAATCCGCCCACCATACAGGATAACCCTCCTGCGCCGATAATAAGAAAAGAGTATACAGGCACATGAAAGGCATATTGCGGATGTATCGTATTGTATGTTGTTATGATTACGGGAACAAAAGCCCAGAATGCATATAACTCCCACATATGCCCGAAGTAACCCATGGTTGCGGCACGAAAATTTTTATTGCTGAACAATTTGAAAAACAAACTAAAATCGGGTTTGCCGGCCTTTACCCTATGCGGGCCGTCAGGAACAAAAAACAGTATCAGCAATCCTCCTGCTACAGCCATGGCAGAAGTGCATACCATTACATACCGCCATGGGAAGGACGCACCTATTGTTTTGAGCAGGTGAGGAAAAGCCGTACCCAACACCAGCGCCCCTACCAGGAAACCCAGGGCTTTACCCAGGGCCTTTTCATGATAATCGGCGGCTATCTTCATACCTACAGGGTATATCCCCGCAAGACAAAAACCGGTAATAAAACGGGATAAGATAATGCCAACTGCTGCATCAGTCATAAACACCAGCAAATTAGCCAGCGCCCCCGCTATAGCACTGATAAAAAACACTTTGGAAGGTGAAAACCTGTCTGATATAGTAAAGACTGAAAAAAGCAGGGTGCCCGAAATAAAGCCGAGTTGCACAGCGGTAACTATATGGCTCAATATCCGCAGGTCAAGCTGATATTCCTTAATAATATCACTTACCACAGCATTGCCGGCAAACCATAATGAGGTACAGGCAAACTGTGAAATGACTACCAGGATGATGAGCCGGGTATTGCTATATGGTGTGCTATTCATATAATATACAAGATAAAATATAAACAGGTTACTACACATACGCCCCGGTGCTATTGTTCGTTGCCTTATAAGAATATTTCTCACCATCCTTTAAGGCATGTAGAACAGCAGGAACATACTTATTTGTAAACAGCTGCTAACCACCAAAAGNNCAGGAAAGAAGAAAACAGTACGGGCCTAACGAGTTGCAGGCGGCAAAACAACGCAGCAGGCTGGCTATATTCCTTTCGCAGTTCAAAGACGTGATGATACTGATACTGGCTGCAGCGGCCATAGTGTCCATAGTGGCCGGTGAAACCACTGATGCCATAGTGATACTGGCTATCATACTGGTCAATGCAGTTATAGGCTATTACCAGGAGTACAACGCCGAAAAATCCATACGTATGTTGCAAAAAATGGCTGCACAGCATACACTGGTATTGCGCAACGGCGCTACACAAGATATAGACGCATCAGAACTGGTGCCCGGCGATATCATCATACTGGAGGCGGGCNNGTGACCGCTACGGGTATGAATACCGAAATGGGCAAAATAGCCGGCATGCTGGATATAGAGCAACAGAAAACCCCGCTGCAACAAAGGCTGGGAAAATTCAGCAAGCAGCTGGCGATAATTGTCATACTGATATGTGCGGCAGTATTCGGCTTCGGGTTGCTGAAAGGCGAACCGCCGTTACAGATGTTTCTGACCGCACTGTCGCTGGCGGTAGCGGCGCTGCCCGAGGCCCTGCTGGTGGTGGTGACCATAGGTTTGGCACAAGGGGCAAAGCGCATGGTAAAACAAAAGGCGCTGATACGTAAACTGCCTGCGGTAGAAACCCTGGGCTCCGTCACTTATATATGCAGCGATAAAACAGGTACGCTGACACTTAACAAAATGACGGTGACCAATACGGAGGCCGCCGAAGGAAAGGAAGAACTGCTGTTGCATGCCATGATGCTGAATAACGAAGTGAAGAAAAATAACCATGATGAATTGATAGGAGACTCAACCGAAATAGCATTAGTCAACCATGCTAAAGATAAAGGGCTTGACTACAACACATCAGCAAACCAATATTCTGTAACCGGCACCCTACCCTTCGACTCAGACCGTATGATGATGAGCACCCTGCACCGGGATGGAGACAAAACTTTGCTGTTGGTAAAGGGCGCACCTGTAAAAATAGCAGAGCAGTTATCGGGGGAATACAGCGAAACTGATAAAGAAGCATGGCTGAAGAAGAACAGGGAGTGGGCGGCGAAAGGGCAAAGGGTACTATTCTTTGCATATAAATATATAAATGGCCATACTAAAGACCTCACTCATGCAATGGAAACCAACCTGGAGATGTTGGGAGCCGCAGGTATGATAGACCCACCGCGCGAGGAAGTGATAGCCGCAATAGAAGAATGTAAAACAGCAGGCATTAAACCCGTTATGATAACCGGCGACCAGCCCGTAACGGCTATGGCTATAGCCAATGAGCTGAATATAACGCAGGACGGCAACAGAATATTGACAGGTGCGGACATAAAGAAGCTGGACGAAAACGGGTTGAACAAAAAAGTAGAGCATACAGTTATCTATGCGCGTGTATCGCCTGGGCAAAAGCTGGATATAGTAAAGGCATTGCAACAAAACGGTGAATACGTAGCTATGACTGGTGATGGAGTAAACGATGCCCCTTCTCTCAAGCAGGCGAATATTGGCATAGCAATGGGTATAACAGGTACCGATGTATCTAAGGAAGCCGCGCATATGATATTGTTGGATGACAACTTCGCTACCATTGTAAAAGCAGTGAAAGAAGGCAGGCGTATTTATGACAACATCAGAAAGTTTGTACTGTATATACTCTCCTGCAACCTGGCGGAGATACTGACCATACTCTGCGCCCCACTGCTTGGCTTACCCATCCCCCTGCTACCCATACATATACTATGGATAAACCTGGTGACGGACGGGCTACCCGGTATTGCATTGGCTACGGAGCCCGCTGAAAAAGACATCATGAAACGACCGCCCCGCAAGCCTGAGGAAAGTTTGTTTGCGGGTGGCATGTTGTACCAGGTATGTTTTACGGGTATCATACTGGCTGCAGGAGCACTTATAGCGCAGTACTGGGCGGCACAACATGGGTATAGTGAACGTGAACAGCAAACGATGGTTTTCACCGTGCTATGCTTCTCACAATTGGCCAATGCATTATCTGTACGCTCAGTATACCGCCCCATATTTTCAGTGCGCCTCTTTGCCAACCCGCTACTGATAGGCTCGGTGGTACTTACCATACTATTGCAGGCAGCGTTGGTATATGTACCCGTATTACACCCGGTATTCAAAACCGTAGCGCTGGACAATAGTCTTTTACTGGAAATTATTATCATACCCGCAACATGCCTGTTGCTTATAGAATTGATAAAACTCTTCTATTACAAGGTATTTTACAGCCGGCAGTTGAATGCTAATAGCGCTTCTTCTTAAAGTCGCCTCGCTTCCATGCCTCATAGAATTCGGCCCACGCCAGCGGGCTGAAGAGGTTGCTAGGTGGCCATTGGCCATAATAAACAGCTTTTTGCGCCTGCATATCCTGGTATGCGCCCTGGCTTTCGCCACCATCTTTGGGCAAGGAATAGGCCAATGCACGCAGCATCAGCGCCTCAGTATTGCGGCGGGCTACTTCATACCTGTCATCCGGTATGTCCCAGTATTTGAAAGCGTAATTAAACTGTTCGCGTGTGGGGAAGGGACGTATGATAGTTTCCTGCAGGTAGAAGGTATCCTGTGTCATCAGTTGCACTACTGAAAAGTAGTGGCCCTTTACATCTGCGGGTATGACAAATTCCTTAGTGCGGAAACCCAATGCGGAAAACCTGAGTGTATCACCTTTATGCGCCACCAGCGAGAAGACACCCAGGTCATTGGATATGGTACCCCTGTTATGGTGCTTCAACATCACAATCGCCCCCGGTACACCACGCAAGCTGTCCGCCGTCATAGTCACACCATTTATCTGCACTATATTTTCATCTTCACCCTGCGCTGAGGCATAGTTACCAAATAACAAGCCTGCCAACAGCAAGAGCGAATACAACTGAGTTCTCATTCCGTCAAATTTACACAGTTTCCACCTATCTATAAAACTGATTTAGTGATATATCAATATAAGCAATAAAACTATCAGTAATCAGTAGGCGATATATGTGCAAAGAAAAACCGTATGACGTACTTTTGCACATCCTGATTTTTAGTTTAACAAAGGTTTAGTATGATAACGAAAGAAGCGGTTTTGAAGGCATTGGGCAATGTAGACGACCCGGATTTGGGTAAAGACCTGGTAACCCTGAATATGGTGCGCGACATTGAAATAGATGGCAATAACGTGTCATTTACAGTAGTATTGACTACCCCGGCCTGTCCTATGAAGGAGATGATTGAAAAAGCCTGTATCAACGCCATACACCTGCTTGTAAGTAAAGACGCCGTGGTGTCCGTAAATATGACATCGAATGTAAACAGCAACAGGAAAGATAATATGGCCGTACTTACCGGAGTTAAAAATATCATAGCTGTAGCATCGGGCAAAGGCGGTGTTGGCAAATCAACAGTAGCCGTAAACCTGGCAATAGGCCTGGCGCAGGAAGGAGCCAAAGTAGGATTGCTGGATGCAGATATATACGGGCCATCTGTTCCTATAATGCTGGGCATACGCGAAGAGCGTCCTAAGATGATGGATACAGAAGATGGCAAGGGCAAAATTGTACCTATAGAGAAATACGGCATAAAAGCCATGAGCATAGGCCTGCTGGTAGACGAAAAACAGGCGGTGGTGTGGCGCGGGCCAATAGCCAGCTCCGCCCTCAAACAATTTATAACAGATGTACACTGGGGCGACCTGGATTACCTGGTAATAGACCTGCCGCCCGGCACAGGAGACATTCATCTGACCTTAGTACAGGCAGTACCGGTTACGGGCTCTGTGGTGGTATCTACTCCACAACAGGTAGCGGCAGCTGATGCCAAAAAAGCTATCATGATGTTTAAGCAGCCGCAAATCAACATACCTATACTGGGTATTGTTGAAAATATGGCCTACTTCACACCGGCAGAGTTACCGGAAAATAAATACTACATCTTTGGCAAAGGCGGCGCACAGAAAATGGCGGACCAGTTCGAACTTCCATTCCTGGGAGAAGTGCCTATAGTTCAAGGCATACGCGAGGGCGGCGATATAGGTATGCCGGCAGTGTTGGACGATACTAACCCGGCAAGTAAAATATTTACTGAGCTGGCGCAGAATGTTGCTCGGAATGTATCGATGCGCAATGCGAATGTAGAGCCCACGAAAGTGGTACAGATACAGGAATAACAAGCATTCATTACACTTGATTATTTTCCTCCATTGGCTCTCAGGTCTGCTTTGCAGTTGTCGTCAAAATCAGGAATTGTATTTCCAGTCAGCATACTCAACACATCTGTGGTTTGAGCTTTGTAATACATCAGGCATTGTTCATTATTGCAATGCTTGCCATGAGCATCATCCTGATGCGAGGTTTGCATTTCAGAACCCGTATTTACTAATCCCAGTAAATGTCCCATTTCGTGCCTGAGGACAGTAGATAATAATGTTTCCCTGGATGGCTGTGTAAGCCCTCCAGAATTTGCTGTAATGATACCGTCAAAAAGGGCAACGGATGTATTTTTATAAGCGACGCCCAGTATATTTTCCAAATAATAATCCCCTTCAGTTACTAATATAAAAATCCCTAAGGTATCTATGCCGTTTTTTCCTGCCTTCTCAAATTTTGTACGATATATCTTCTCAATTGTGATTAGGTCATTTACATATAACTTCCCCCCTTGCATGGGTATTTGCCTTTCATTTATATACACACCATTAGGCTTACTACAATACTTCCCCAGAAAGTTTACAGCATCAGTAATGACACTTTCCGGCAACGGGTGTTTAATGACATAACATATATCAAGGTTGATTGCCTTGTACTTTTTAGAACTAAGCAAATCATTAGCCGAAACACCAACAGACCTGGTATCATAATTATTAGTAGGATCTACTACAGGTACTGTATAGCCTATCTTGTTATTCCTGCTACAAGACGCTAAAACAATTATAAAAGAGAGAATAATAAGCCTTTTCATACAAGTATGATTATACACTACAAGATTACAAAAACCTTGCCTGAATGAGGGTAAACAGGCTCTTCAATAACATATCATTTGCATATAATTGTAACTATGTTGTTAATCTGCTGTTATCTGTAGGTTAAGGGATGGAGGCGATATCCTTTTATCTAAACCTAAAACATCTTAAAATGAAAAATCCCCCAACAAATGAATGTTGGGGATTTTAAAAATAAATATGGCAGCTACCGGATTACATCCCGCCCGTGCGGGACTCCCGTCCCGATAGCTATCGGGATGCAGTACCATCGTCCGCCTCAGGCGGATTAACTTCTCTGTTCAGTCCCGATAACTATCGGGAGGGAAGAGGTGAACATCCCTAAACGCAAAAATCCCCCAACAAATGAATGTTGGAGGATTTTAAAATAAATATGGCAGCTACCTACTCTCCCGCGATATGCAGTACCATCGGCCATGGCGGGCTTAACTTCTCTGTTC
>DINJ01000014.1 GCA_002423665.1 Bacteroidetes bacterium UBA5543
CCGGTAAAGGTTGCTCCAATGTTTGCATGTCCTGTATCACCTGACACACTTGGGATAATTGCCACGAACCCGCCTTATAACTGGAACAACAACCCCTTTCAGACCAATAATAGCTTTACATTGAATAACAGTACAGGGGAAATGAAATATACTGCAACAGTCAGTAATATACGTACCAATACACTCACAGTCCGCATAAACGAATATCGCAACGGCCAGCTAATAGGAAGTGTGTACAGGGACATGCAAGTGTATATTTTTTCTTGCGGAGGTGGCGCTTCTCCAGGAGGAGGTTCCAGTTGGTTTCCCAACTATGAATTCAAAAAATATATTGTGCCCGGCGGAGAGTCTTTAGGTAGTGTATGGGCAAAAACAGGACAACCGATACACCTGGTCTATACCGCCACATCTGACGACAAAGAATCCTTAATAATACTGGCCAATAACCACGACACCACTTTTACGAACTCTACCTTTTATTACATAGGCAACAAATCCAATAATGTANNAAGGTGTACCCCAATCCCAATAATGGCCTATTCAGCCTGTCGTTACCTGTACAGAACAGAAACTGGCATGTAGAGGTGACAAATATTTACGGGCAGAAGGTGTATGCCGATGATAACTATACAACCGGGCAAAGCATTGACCTAACGATATTGCCTGCAGGTACTTATATCACCAGTGCGGTACAGGACAACGTGGTATACAGGGGCGTTGTCATCGTGAAATAGGCTATCTTTATAGGTAATAACTGATACTATGAAACAGCTGAAGATGACCCTGTTATTCGGACTGTTGGCCATGTTGCTGTCAACTAATACTTTCGCTAATAACGCCGCAGCGGGAGAGTTGAGTTATACCTGGTTAAGTGGTAATACATACCGTTTTGTGTACAAAGGGTATTTTGACTGCTCCGGCTCCCCCGCCCCTGCATCCGTTTACCTATGCGCCACGAATACATGTACCAATACCAACACACATTATGTACTTAGTAGCTGGACGGGAAGCATCACATACGGCAGGGCTAATGGCAGCATAGTACCTGTTGGCTGCCTGCAGCCAAAAACTATGTGTGAAAACCCTTCATCTGTCCTTAGGGGATTTAAAGAGTATTGGTACTCCGCTGATATTGCTTTAAATGACACCTGCAACAACTGGCAGTTTGTTACCACCATCAACTCCCGTACCGGCTTCGACAATGTGGTGCCGGGCAATCAATACCTGCGGGTATCATTCAACAAGACTACGATACAAAAGAACTCTTCCCCTTATTTTACAAGCCCGGCGATAGTGTATTTAGGTAAGGACACACCACTGAACATTAATAACCATTTGCATGACCCTGAGGGCGATTCGCTGGTATTGCAACTAATACAACCATTCACACACTCAGGAACTTCCAATCTTTGCCCGACTGTATCATCAACAGTTACACTTGTGCCACATACCCCGCCTTTATCTTTTCCTATCTACCCTTTCCCGACNNACAACCGAAGGTACTTACCTGGTGACCTACAGCGTAAAGGAGTACCGCAACGGCAAGTTAATAAGTACCCACCTTCGTGATGCTATATTCGTCATTGCCGATGTGTATAGCTACATACGGACAAACCTTGATACGGCCGGCCTGCATGGGTTGCAACATTTCAATACGGGTACGTATATAAGTTGCCCGGGCGATACTATAAGGATGTGTTACAGGTTCAGCAATATTGACAGCCATGCTCGCATATACGGGTTCGACACATTGAAAAAAGCCTTACCGGGGGCTCAGATATTATACACAGACCAGGGTACAGACACTGTATACGCCTGCATGGAATGGGTGCCATCAAATACGGACACAGGTCTCTTTCATATAAGTGTTATGGCAACGGATTCGACCTGTTATCCTCCGGGACTGGATGATATAACCCGGGCATATAGCAGGATATATGTGCGGGCACAACCATCCGTATCTATCAATAAGCAATGGNNCCTAACACACCCTGTCACAACCCCTGGTATCAATGGCAGGTAAATGGTAAGGACGCACCCGGCTCACAGGCGCAAAAATACTTATGGAGCAGCACGAAACTGAACGATGGTGACCATGTGCGTTGCCTGTTTAAATGCTATGACACCCTATGTATAGATACAACCGTTGTTACGAGTAATACTATTACTGTCAATATGAAGACAGGGATAGCCGGAATTAACAGTTCTGAAAAAAGCCTTGCCATATATCCAAATCCTAATAATGGTCTATTTGCAATATCTGCACCAATGACCAACAATAATAATCCATGGCATGTTGTAATATTTAATATTTATGGGCAGTCAGTATATGCTACAGACAATTATTCAAGTGGTCAAATCGACATTTCAGGCATGGCACCGGGCATGTATATGCTAATGTTGAATGATGGGGAAAAACAGTATAAGGCGAATTTTGTAGTTCGGTAGTTTTAAGTATAGACTATATAAAAGAAAAGCCCCGAATCGGGGCTTTTAAAAATTCTGGCGGAGAGAGAGGCTCCTGAACCTGTCCTCGTAATATATTGATAGTCAATAAAATAACTCACCTTCTATTATCCAACTCATGAATTACTCACTACTATAAAGAACTGTATTTCTAAGAATAAAGATACGAATTTTGGACTGTATTACTGTGAACCTATTTGGACTTTTTTCGAACCGGATAATAGAAGAATTAAAGAAATTAGCCGCACAAATATTTGGAAATGAACGGCTTAATGATTCTGTAATCAGTTATTGAGCTTCTGAGAATAGTAGCTTATTTCCAAATGGGTCAACTACTTCCATACATAATGATTTCCAAGGTGCTGTTTCAAGTCCCGGAGCATTGTAAGGATATTTTTTGTCCAATATTTTTCTATGATAGTCCCGCAAACCAGTACATTCTATAAATACTTTACCGCCAGGGGTGCAATCACCATGATGTTCTGTAAGGTGAATCACTATTCCGGATTTTGATATCTGCATATATATCGGAGGTTTCCCGTCCGAAAAGCTATGTTCCCAATCCACCGAAAAACCAAGCCAGTTCACATAGAATTCGATAGCCTTACTTTTATCGAATATCCGTAACATAGGTATTGTCTTTGTGACCAAAAGAGTGTCGCCCTGATTGGTATTGTTTGACTGCATTGCGTCATTGTTAGCGGACTTAACCCTGTGTTTTAATAAATGTAATAAGGTCAGAATTGTTGCAATAGAGAATAGAGTTACACCAATATAGACTTGCGGGTCATTTAATATCGGGATAGCATAAAAAAACATTGCACACATAATAGCATTTACTATAAAGGCGATGACNNAGTAGTCCCGCAAAGATTACTGCAAATCCTGTTCCAAGAAACCACAGATTGTCTACATCCATATAATGGCAGAAGAAAGCAAAATAGGTATGAATTAGTCCCAGCAGAATAATAGCGACAGAAACAATTTTTATAGCGAATTTCATATGTAAATTATTTACAACAAGATTTATCCATTTGAATGGGTGGACACTTCACCGTACCGTAGCTACAGAATACGCAACAATCACCAGCTTTTGGCTTTAGTCTTGTTTTACAATTTTCACATTCGTAAAAAAACTGACAAGCNNTGTCGGCATTGTTTCTTCTTTCTGATGCCCACACGATGGGCAAGTAATAATTGATTGTAATTCCACTTTTACTCCTTTTTTATGTAGTCGCATTCTATAATAATCAATTCCAGAGGCAACGAGCATACCAAACATTCCAATGTAAAGAAAGGTTATCCAATAATCTGCATCTAGAAAGTAATAACTGTAGAATATCAATAGGGCTGATGGAAAAGCTACTAACAGTGCATAAGTACGTTTATGTACACGATAGGAAATAAAAAGACCAACCGTTGATAATATGGTCAGAGACATGAAAATTCTCATGGACCATTCCCCAAACAATTCGAAACTACCAATACCCAAGGTTGTAAGGATAAATCCAAATAATGGAAAACAGCATGGCGAGGTGATCGCTGTTATAAATAGCCCAACAGTTCCAATTTTTTGAAGATGAAGTCTCATATTGTCTAAATTCAATTATTCGCAACTTTCTATTTCGGATAGCTTTTTTTCGTAAGCTTGTGCTATCTTATCAGCTTTTTCTTTCCCTACACGGTTAACTAAGATGTTGTATGCATCCTTTCGCCACCTTTCTTGTGTTGAATCACTTGTCAGATTGTCTAATGTTCGCACTCGAACTAACTCTGTCTTGAAGTAGTTTTCGATATCATTTTTGATAGTAGCTGCTTCAATACTATCAACAAAACCCTCCTCTAGCGCAAAGCCGGTTGTTTGGGCAGCAATAACGCCTGCTTCCTCTATACTGAGTTGGTCAACATCCATGCCTTTATACCATCTACCCTTATCTCTGAAACTTGCATTTAACTCCTTTAGTGTTGACGTATCGGTAATACGTTCCGCCTCGATATCATTTTCATTAAAAAGTTCTTTTATTCTTCGCTCATTGGCTGTGTCATTCTCATTCCAAACAAACGCTATTATAGTACCTTGACGGTTCATCCAAGATTCCTTTACAGCTTTTTCTTTTTCCGTTGCTACAAACATTGGCTTAATACGACTGCCGCAGCCAATTTCAGGAGCAGCACCGCAGACTAACGGGACTTTGTAAAAAGAAATACTTTCTTTAGTTTTTTCATTGTTGCTTTGGCAACTTGTTAAAAACGCAACTGCAATTATAGAAATCAGCTTTTTCATAAATTTGAGATTTTAAATTGTCTCTTGATTTTGTTTAAGATGCTTAAAGAATGGCTTGAGGATTTTCATATGATTTGCTTTGACTGAATAGTAGATTGTTTGTCCGTCTTTCCGGAATTCAATTACATTTCCATCCTTTAATTTTCTTAGATGTTGTGAGATAGCGGGTATGCTCATTCCGAGTATATCGCTCAAATCACAGGGACACAGTTCTTTTTCTTCTTCAAGTAAATAGAGAATTTTCAGCCTTACTTCATTTCCAGCCAGGTTTAACACATTTGATAGTTCCTTAAAAGAGGAATCACAAGCCTTAATTTTCTCTTTACAATCTTTTATCTGCTCTTTATTGGCGAACTGCCTTATGCACGTATCCATAATGCAATATAGCTATTTTCTTATTTAAGCAAATGCTTAAATA
>DINJ01000196.1:0-7318 GCA_002423665.1 Bacteroidetes bacterium UBA5543
GTCAACTGTACACTGTAGAACTCACATACCGGACTATTACTGCCTGCTGTTGGCTTGGCGGGTGTGGGCCGCATTTCTACCGTAGTAGTATCATATAGAGAACAACCTGTACTGTTCAGCGTAGCCTTTAGTATATACTTACCCGAATCTATTAATTGTGAATTAGCAATGAAGGTATCTTCTGCAGATGAGCTGAAACTATTCGGCCCTGTCCATAACCATGTGACACCTGTTGATGTGCTGCTGCCGGTGAGGTGCAGGGTATCGCCGGTACATACAGGTGAATTACCACTGTTGCTGAAATTGGCCGGCGCTGCTTTGATGCGGATATNNGAAGCACCACGCCCGCACATAGTACTGTATCAGTATAGGGTTGTTGGATGAAAGTGGTGGTGTCTTCTTCAAACTGAACCTGTGCATATGTGCCGCCATGTAAACCGTTGTGTATAATTTCTGCAGTATTGATACCCGGGTAATAGATATCCACCTGTATACACCCTAGCATTAAACCATAGGACCCTGTATCTTCAAGATTGCCTTGGCCATTTATCCAAAAATTAGTAGATGGACCACAATTGCATGCAGAAGTGTTATTTGTACTTAGGTTACTAATATTTAAATTATAGTGCTGGTTATTAATTCTGAAACTGAATATCTCTTGCGAATCTGTGACAGACATTTTAAATCGAATATGCTTTGCTGGTATACTGAAGTCAAATTTGTAATTGGATGTTGACATTGTCACAGGTTTTGATATCCAGTAACTGGGGCCATTGCAGGTATTCTGAAAATATGGCTGCCCCAGGCTGCTCACCGTCACATCTGTATTTCCATAAGTCTGTACTCCTGTGGCATGGCTTATGGTATATATAGTTTGTCCATGTAACTGCCCAATGGTCAGGAAGTTTAGTATAACCAATAGTGGTAGGATGATTATTCTGTTCATGTTGAAGTTTTATTACCATAAAGTTACGCCTTCTGTTCTTCTCAAAACAGGGGGAAAACACCCATTTTATTTACCAACCCATGTAAGGAAAAAATATTGTATTTCAAAATGGGAAAAACACCCGTTTTAAGTTCGACCTCTAAAGCGTAAGTTTAAAATACAGACTGAGCACCTCATCATGAAAATTTATATGCTTTTAATAATCTTTTTCAGAAATGCACTACACCCGCCTTAGTTGCGGTACTTCTACCGACCATAACTTTTTTAAATCCAAAAAAATCTTTAATAATGAAAACTAAAATATTGAAATTGGCAGTATTAACTACTGTATTAGCTATTTATCTATCCCCCGCAACCGCCCAGCAAATCCAAAGTTCTGCGCAAACATCAAATACCTTAAATGTTAATGGTACTTGTGCAACAACGAACACCTTACGTTCACTAAATATTGATATGTTCGAGGTCGGCAGTACAACAGGCACTCCATCCTGTAGTTGGGGAAACGGAAACAATGACATTATCTGGGCTGCAGGTTTCAGTGGAGCTACATGTGGTAGTAGTAATTATTCAGGAATAACCGTTTATTCAAATTTTACTGGTGGAGGTCAAATATTTCAACCATTACCATTCCAACATAGTGTCTATGCAGGCAATACTGTAGAATATGTAGATGTGGCTGTTGGTGTATGTACAGATTTACGCTTCAGCACAGGTTTTCCTGTTTATTTTGTTCTAGCCGTGTATGAAAGTAATGGAAAGATATATCTTGAGCATTACGATATAACTATTACTACACCCGGTCCAAACTTGTCCGTTGACGTATACCAAGTACACACAACCAATCCACCGGCTACAGCATACCTCACCAATAACCCCGTATTATTAAGTGACCCCAATGTTAGTACAGCCAGCAGGCCGCATATTGACCTTATATATAATGATACCTATCCNNCAGCAATGAAGAGGTCTGGGCAATCGAAGGCTCGATCAGCGTCAGCGGCCAGTACACACCCGCGCCGGCAACAGGCGGCTACTTTAAAATAGATGATGGCAAATTTCCTGATATATCCGGCGTTACCGCTGCTAATACAGCAGGCACATCAGACCCCAGCAAAGCATATGTAACCTATCTGACACGTAGCGGTGATGAAGTACACCTGGCAGAATGGGATTACAACTCTGCAATACTGCCCTCTACTCCATCTGTTACCACGCATGGAGCTATAAGTGCAACAGCCGGTACCGACGACTTTTTATATCCCCGTATTGCAGGGCCACAATACTATGATTTCACCACTCCGGTAGCTAATGACCCGGCTTGTGTAATTGTGGTCACAGAAGATGATGCCAGTACGGGCTATTATAAAGTGAATACCTATAATTATTATACCTCAGGTTCACCAACAATATGCTCATTGGTAGATGCATCCGACCAAAGTACCGGTGACGGATTCAATAGTAATTCTTACCATGCCATGAAACCGGTAGTAACAGGTGTTGGGGCTCTTGTATCCTCTCTATATTCTGTAAGNNACAGCATTTTACTCCGACTATACACATGCCAATGTGAGCCCCACGTATGCTGCGAGCGGAGATTTTTATGCCTTTGGCACACAGGTTATGCAAACGGCTAGTCCCGGCATTACAAAGTTTGGCAACAAATATTGGGAGGCAAATCAGAATAGTATAGACCTTAATATTACATCTCCGTTTGATATGGGAACAAATCAACCTGAAATGGCTATTGCAACAACAAACAATTCAGGATATGAACTGATGTTCGCCTATTTTGATACTGACAGAATATGGCGTAAATATACAGGAGGTACTTTGTATTCATTTAAACCGGGAAAAACTACGTCTGTACAACCATTAAACGAATCAAATTTTTCGGTATACCCCAATCCTGTAAAAGACCTGTTGAATATTACTGACGCGGACGGTGCTGATTATACAATATCAGATGTTACCGGCCGCAGTATTTCAAAAGGTATCCTGTCCGGCAGCAAGGCAGGTGTTGACGCATCTTCCCTCGTGCCGGGCATGTATATATTACATATCTCTAAAGAAGGCCATACTGAGCAAGTGAAATTTGTGAAACAATAAAGTAAAGACGCCAATACAAACAACGGAAGAACCTCCCAATCACCCGGGAGGTTCTTCTTTTACCATAAGCGCTATCTCAAAAGGTATACAAAAAAGCCGCCCCGAATATCGGGACGGCTTTTTACCACAATTTCATTGTCGGTTATTTCTTCACCATGCCGTTAAATACATCCTCATTTACCTTAACGGGGTATTTGCTGCGCAGTTTTTCGTTCCATGTTTTTTCCAGGTGGTCCTGGTACTCGGCTATCACATATCCACGGGCTTCGTCCAATGTTTTGGCAGTGCCGTTTTCGTATACTTCAGCGGCATAAACTACTGTATAGGTGCCGTCTTCGTTTTTCTTAGCTTCAGTTACTTTACCCTGTTGAATTGCGGTTTTGGAAAAATCCTTAAACTTGGCGAATTCATAATAGCCTTTCTGTATGCTCACTGCACCGGGATTCTTATCCGTATTCAGTTCTTTGGCTATTTTTTCATCCGTCATATCCTTCTTGCCTATAAGCTTTAGCCCGGCTTTCATATCAGCTTCTGTTTTGAAGGTATATACCGAACCCCTGAAGCCTGGCTGCCATTTGTACTTACCGTTCTGCTGATTGTAGAAATTTTTCAGACCCGTGCTGTCTTTCGATGCCTTGCCCCATACATTTCGGTCCATCAGTTCAAACAACATGATACCGTCACGGTATTCGTTCATCAGGTTTCTGAACTCAGGTTTTTCGTTTACCAGGTTTTGCTCCTCTATATCCATCACTACTGTTTTCACATAGTTGTCGTATATATTCTGGAAGATAAGCTCCTTAGGGCCCATCACCCTACCCTGGGTCACATTCTCAGCATATGTCAGCAGGTCACTCGCTTTGTACTTATTACCCTTCAGCTCAAACATGGTTTTATCCGTGCCGTTGAAATCCTTGGCAGAGAACTGGTTGGCGTTTTTGCCCGTGTCGGGTATGTTAGCCGCAAACCATTTTTTTGTCTCTTCTATATTGGCCGGATACTCTTTGAACTTGTTCTTCTCTTTGATGTTGTTATAAAAAGTTTCCCTGGCTACCTGCGCGCGGTCGTCCCTGTCCACACGTGCTTTCAGCTCGGCCTTAACACTGTCGAAGGGCTTAACCGGGTATNNACTTGATGATATGATAGCCATAGTCTGTTTTGATAATATCAGATACATCACCGGGCTTTTTCAGGGCAAAAGCAGCCTTTTCAAATTCAGGCACATAGGCGCCTACCCCAAACTTTTCAAGTACACCACCACTTTCTTTTGTATAGCTATCCTCAGAATACTTGACCACTAAATCTTCGAACTTAGCCCCTTTTGCCAGTTCTGCTTTTACCTGTTTTGCTTTCTTTTCAGCCTCAATTGCAACATCAGGACCCTTTGTTTTTGACGCTGAAATCATTATTTGCGCTACTTTAACCTCACCCGGCGCGGGTTTACGGTCAGTCACTTTAACTATATGGTAGCCATACTGAGTTCTGAACGGTTTGGAGACTTTACCTACAGGCGTACTGTACACTACATTTTCAAAGGGATAAACTGTCTGCAACGCTGTGATATAACCAATACTACCCCCATTATCTTTGGTGCTGCGGTCCTCTGTATATATTTCGGCCATTTTTGCGAAATCAACTTTCCCGGTAGCAATAGCATTATATATGCTGTCTATCTTTTTGTATGGTGCAACCGTATCTTTTGACTGCGCCATTTGCGACGATAGTATAAGTATATGAGATACCTGCACCACTTCCTTCATACGGTTGTAGGCTTCTTCCAACTGTTTTTTGCTCACCTCTTCGTCTGTCAGGTAGGTTTGCGCCAGTTGCTTTCGGTAGTTGTTCAGCTCGTATTGAATACTGCTGATGGTGTCCATATGCTGCTCTTCAGCTTCCTTCACCTTCATACGAAACAATGAATATAAATCCAGGTATTCACGTAATGCATCTTTGCTATAGTCCGGCTTTTGGTTAATAGCGTTTTTTCTATACACCCTTAGGAACTCATCTTTTTCTACCTCTGTATTGCCAAATGTGAAAAGAGTTTGTGCAAATAGTGAATTGGTTAAAATAAGTGCAATGAAACAGGTCAAAGTTAACTTTCGCATATCTGTTAGTTATTATTATTTTTTTTCTTCTTTTTTAGCTTTTTCTTTTCTTTCCAACATCTCTATCACGTCCAGGATATTGGTATGGTCCATACGTTTACCCCTGATAATTTTCCTTTCGTCGAGCAAATATAAAACAGGCGTGCTATAAATGTCATAATCAGACCTGAACCTTGTTTTCCTTTCAGGATCATACACGTGCAGCCAGTCTTCCAGGCCTTTATCTTTTATAACTTCCTTCCATTTATCCACTTCCCCCTCGGTGCGTACACCAAATATCCTTACGCCTTTCTTTTTAAGCACAGCCTTGTACACCGAATCTACTAATGGCATTTCTGTGAGGCAGTGCCCGCACTCCGGGCTCCAGAATATGAGCAATGTGTATTTGGCATCAAACTCATGCAGGGAGTGCACTTTACCATTTATATCCGGCATTTTCAACTCAGGTGCAATACGGCCCAATACGTTAGGGGCAATTTTCTGCGCACGGTCTATGTATTTTTCAAGATCGTCCGGAGAAACCCAGAATGCATCGCCTTTCATGTAATAGTTTTCAACAAGGTACACAAACACCACATCCATACCCATTATCTTGCTGGATTCGGCAAAGCGGGTGAGCCACCATAGAGTATACTTAAACATATCTTTGGTACCCCTCGCTTTCTCCAGTAGTATATCAGCCTCTTTTTCTATACTATCCGGTATGGGCAGCATCAGCTTATTAAAATACTCGTCTAGTCGGCCATCGTATATAGGTGTATGTATCAGCCTGTCATCCTGAAAGTCGAAACCATCCCAATAATGCTCCTTGTAGTATGTATAAGGGAATGAACTATCTACTGTGCCATCAGGTAACAAGTGCTGTCCTTCAGGTACTTCAGGCACTTTCAATGCATTAAATATTGTAGTAAGCAAAGTACCCGGATATTTTTTCGTATAATCTTTTCGGTAGTCCTTCAACTCGTCCGATAATTTTTTATACTCTCCACGTATGGCGCCGGTATCAGCACCGGTCTTCGCTGTTTCCAGTTTTTTGCTCAGGCCCTGGCTTCTTTCTCCATAGTTCACCAGGTACTGCACGTATTCAATAAACCTGGTATTTTCAGGACTACCTTTGAATGTTACTCCTGCCGGCAGCTTGGCTTTTGTCGCTGTTACCGAAAAATTGTCTCCATTATTCAATAACAATTCAAAATAATTAGACTTGTCTGATATNNGCCATAATAATGTACGAGGTAAATGACACTGTCCGTTAGGTCAGTGAATTTCACTTTAATCTTATACCCGTCTTTGCCTTTGAATGTCCGTTGTTGTGCCTGTGTTGCAACTGCACACATCAACAACAGCACTAGCCCGGTTAATACCTTTCGCATAATCCTTTCTTAATTAATAATCGTTACCTGTTTTAATTCTTTGATGAAACCTTGCCTTCGAGTATTTCTATCACCGTCAGCATATTCTGGTGATCCAGCTTTTTGCCACGGATGATTTTTTTCTCGTCGAGCAAATATACGCTCGGTGTACCATATACATCGTACTTTGCCCTGAAGTCCGATTTGCGCTCAGGGTCATATACATGTATCCAGTTGTCCAGGTTTTTATTTTTTATCAGGCGTTGCCACTTTTCAGTCTCACGGTCTATATTCACACCTATTACTTTCATACCCTTTTTGTACAGGCCCTCGGCTTTTATAGCCGAATCAATGCGGGGTATTTCTTCTTCACAATGACCACAGTCCGGGCTCCAGAATANNGTAAGCCTCGCCTTTCATGTAGTAGTTCTCTACCATATGCACAAATACAGCATCCATACCCATTATATCACTTTCCTGTGCATAAGTGGTTATCCAGTGTACTACGTATTTGAACACCTCTCGCGAAGCGCGTGCTTTCTTCACCAAAGCATCCGCTTCAGCATTAAAGGTATCAGGTATAGCTTGTACCAGTTTCCCAAAGTACTCTTGTAATTTATTGCCCAAAAGGGGGGTGTACACCAGGCGTTCGTCATCAAAAACCACGTTATCCCAGTAGTGGTCTTTATACCATCTGTAGCGGGCATCATTATCTATACTGCCATCCTCTTTTTTTATCTCAGGCACTTCAGGTGTTTCCAGCGCTTTGAAAATATTTGCCAGCAGCGAACCCTTATTTTGTTGTA
>DINJ01000196.1:7362-8799 GCA_002423665.1 Bacteroidetes bacterium UBA5543
TTTTTGAGTCGGTATGCAATACACCCACGCCTTTACCATCCAGCATTGCAGAATCTACTTTATAGATAGTTGGCAAAGGTTTACCATAATAATGCGCCAAAAAAACCTTCTGGTCTTGCAGGTCTGTAAACTTCAGTTTAACAGTATATCCGTCTTTTGCAAATAATAACTGGCAGCTACTGCCGATGAATAACAGTGTAAGTAGAATATGTCTCATAATTACAGCCCGTGAAGGTAAGTTTTTTTAAAAAAAGTGGTTGAACAATCGATTTAATATTAACAATTCTTATATAGTACTTTGAATTAAACTATAAGGACAGGGCATAATGGGTAAAGCGTTGTAGCTTTGCGCCTTGTTTAACGAAATTCTAACAGGGAATTGGGCAGGAAGAAAAAAGCACAGGTAGAACAGGTAAAGATTGAGTCTTACGCGGCTGAAGGCAAAAGTATAGCGCATCTNNTACCCGGAGACGTGGTAGATGTGCTTGTACTGAAGAATAAGAAAAGCTATGCCGAGGGCAAGGTGATGCAACTGCTTACCCCATCCCCGCTCAGGGTAGAGCCATTTTGCCAACACTTTGGCGTATGTGGCGGCTGCAAATGGCAGATGCTGCCCTACGAACAACAACTGCAATACAAACAGCAACAGGTGGCTGACCAGTTGAAACGTATAGGCCATGTAGAACTGCCACCCTTACAAGCCATACTGGGCAGCCCTATACAAACCAACTACCGCAATAAGCTGGAATTTACCTTTTGCACACACCGCTACCGCACGCAGGAGGAACTAAAGGCGGCTGAGGGCGAGGTGCTCGCCCCGGAACCTGCCCTCGGTTTTCATGCTCCAGGCCTGTTTGACAAGGTAGTGCCAATAAATGAGTGCTACCTCCAACCCGAACCCACCAACACCCTGCTGAAAGTATTNNTATATATCAAAACGTGCCGGGCATCACATCGCTGCACTATACCATCAACCCCAAGGTAAACGACAGCGTACACGATCTGGACGTGCAACTGTACAGAGGGAAAGGCTATATCGAGGAAACGCTGGAAGATTACCGATTCATCATATCGCCCAAATCATTTTTTCAGACCAATACCTACNNCCAGGCCGAAGCGCTGTACCGGGTAACGCGTGAATTTGCAGGGCTTACAGGCAACGAGGTGCTGTACGACCTTTATTGCGGCACGGGCAGCATAGGGATATTCTGCTCGAAAGGCGCTAAAAAAGTGATAGGGATAGAAGTGGTGGAAGATGCCATAGAAGATGCGAAGAAAAACGCTGCGCTCAACGGGTTGGAGCATTGCCTGTACTATGCAGGCGATGTGGCACAAGTATGCACCGACGAGTTTTTTGTGGAACATGGCAGGCCCGATGTTATTATCACCGACCCGCCACGCGCTGGTATGCACGAAAAGTTGGTGCAGCAACTGCTG
>DINJ01000196.1:8974-12508 GCA_002423665.1 Bacteroidetes bacterium UBA5543
AAAAAACAATCCCGCCTATAAAATAGCCCAACGCACTGATAAGCCCGCCAAACACGAGCCAGATGATATTGCCTAAAAGATTGAATGGTGCCATGAGATAATGTACAATAAGTAAGCGCTTCTGCTTGCGAAACCCGGACAAATGTAATATTTTCAATGCATGAACCGTTCCCTGTTTTTACAACAACTCATAGCATCGGTAGCCATTGGCAGGCTGCCCATTTCGCTTACCAAAGACTTCCGCAAAATATACCTGATGCAATGCTTCGTGGCAGGCTTCCGCCACTATGAGGGTATGCAACTGCTGGACAATATGAAGGAGGGCGACCTGCTGGAACTGGTACGCGAACCCGCCAATGAATACGACCCCTGCGCCATAGCACTGCACTGGCAGGGAAGAAAAATCGGCTTTATCCCCGCATCTTCCAACGAGATGCTTAGTATGCTGCTGGATTGTGATGCGCTCAGCCTCTTTGCTGTTATTACCCATCTTGAGAAAAACTCACAACCCTGGGAGAACGTGGCTATCGCCGTGTATTTTGTACAGGAGGTAAACAAGGAACTGCCAGCCCATGCAAGCTACCTCACGCGTATAGAAGCACCGCACTACCGCACACTGAACAAGGATCGTAAAAAACGAAAGGTAGAAGAACCCGACATGGGCAACCTGTTTGACACTACCCAACGCGTCATCAACCTCGATGAAATACCACCTAACAAGGCGGAGGTTAAAGCATACTTTGAAAAATACTACGCAAAGAGTCCGGTTGATATACTCAAACCCGGCCGATATGTGCATGTAAAAGACGACGGCATATTCAGCCATATGTATGATATAAGCGAAGAGGTAGGCAGAGTCTTAGATGACAAAGGAATGGAATTTCTGGAGTTCTTTATCGAAGAATAAAATTTGCCATAAACAATATTTTTATGTATATTTGTTATAATATAACACGACTATGGCTAGTAGCATAGAAGTTCTTCGACATACCTGTCGCCATATCTTCCGGCACAAGCACCACACTCATTAAGTCACTCCTGTTCTGTTTCGAATTCAGAACATTTTGCACAATCGGAACAAAACCTGGCATTGGTTATCAGGCATTTATGCCAAAAATGAGGCGAAAAAAATTAAAAGCGAATTCAGGCATCATTTTGGAACATTTTCATTTCCTTTCAGACGGTCTTAAAAAAAGACGATCATAACAGAACCATGCTGAACCCAACCTATTACTTCTTGGTAATAGTATAAACTATATCAGTTGTGTATGTACCGGCAGGATAATTAAAACCGGGCTGTGCCTTGTACCTGAAGGAGAATGTACGTGTGCCGCTCAGGCCACTGGCAATAATCAACTGGTTGAGCGTTCCGTCAACCGGCTGGTATTGGCTGAACCCATTACTTACCGAACCACCGGTACTGTTGGCTGTTATTTTAATACTCAGCACGTCTTTCACCAGCATGGGTGTAGGATTAGCGTCCGGGCCATTGTAGGTAAAATATTCAGATGAGGAGGAAACGCTCACATCATAATCGGCGGTGGATTGAAGTGTCACTTCTATTTCATGGCTCTCGGCGCCATCAGCTAATGCATTGATGCCGCCTATGGGTATCACTATGGAAGCTGTATTACTTGAATCTGATGCAAAAAGACTGGCGCTCACTACTTCCGTCAGGCTCAGGCGCCCGTTCTGCCCCGACCCGCCCTGTGCCATGGCACAACAGGAAAAGAGTATCATGATTACCGTGATAAAGTAATGCGTGCTTTTCATTCAGTTGTTTTGCTGGCGCTAATATCAGCATATCACCCTTCACATAAAAGCGAATCGCCATGTTTAACGGCAGTTTTGTATCCTGTTAACGGGCTGATAACAAGTGCTGCAAAAGAAATATCCCGCTGCAATGGTTTGCAGCGGGATATTCTACAGAATGATTATTGTATTAATGCCCTGCTTCAGTCACAGGTATAGTAGTCTTATAACCTGTATTATCGTAGTCGTACGAAATATTTAAGGGCACACCACCGGCTACTACTTCCTGAATTTTATTATCGTAACCTTTTGCATAAATATAATAGCTGCCTACCCTCTTCTGGTAGAAAGTGGCGGTAGCATAATCCGAGGTGTTTTTTATCAACCTGGCTGAGTCGTCAAACTCAGTAGTTGCATCTGTAGCATTGTACTTGATATACACCATGCCTGTGTCAATCAAAGAATTGTGATGCGCCACATCAACAATAATCTTCATGTCGCCACAAGTTCTGCAATCGGCTACTTTATCGCCGTCTTTGGAGCAGGAAGCCACTGATAGGGCCAATACTGCCAGTAACACTGTTGATTTCATAATTTCTAAAAAGTTAATTTATACTTAAAGCTATATATTTCCTTTTTTAGAAAAAAGCTATTAACATGTCATTTGCAAAAAAAAGATGGCTACCCCTTTACCAGGCCTTTACCTCCTGAAGGGCGGCTTCCAATATGGCATCCTTGCCCTGTGCCTCGTCGGCAGGAGTGGTATGTACCGTTTTATCAGGCAATACCCCATCCTCCAGGTTACGGCCATCGTCGGTAGTGAAATATGATGCAGGGTATTCCAATATCCAGCCATTAGGCATTTCAGCGCCTACAATGCGCCCGGCCCTGCCCCCGGTGGTGTCACCCAGTACACGTACATTATTAAAACCTTTGGAGCCTGTGGCAAAGAGAGCCGCCTCGGCCATAGTGGTTCTGTTGGTCAGCAGTACAAACTTCCTGTGAAATTTGATTTTATCGCTTTGCTCAATGTAACTTGTTTGTGCTTCTGTAAAATCTCCACGCTCAGGCCCTTTCTTGTAAAATGCTTTAAATAGTACAGCGGACAGGNNGATAGTAAAGGCATTATTGATGTCTCCCCCTCTATTATCTCTTACATCGAATATTACCCCCCTGATATTGCTGTCTGCCCTGAGTTGCCCAATCACTATATCCAGGTGTTCGTCCGTCACTTTATCATCAAAACTGCTGTAATAGATGTAGCCGATAGAATCAATAACCGTATGTATAAATGGACCGGCCTGGTCATATTCCTTCCAGTAATTCCTTTCCAGGAGGCGACGGTTAAAATTGGGCAGGTAAAAAGTAGTATCAACATAGTGCGATTCGGCAAAAGATGTTTTCAAGCTCAACGATGGGTCCATAAGCCGCTTGAGCATCTGTGCGCAGGTATCGTACAGTTGCCTGCTCTCCATAGTATCGTTTATCTTAGGCTTGAACTCTTTATATATTTCATCCCAGTTAACAGCCTTGTAGCCAAAGTACACATATCCTTCTTCAATAGTCTTCCACATATACTCAAAAACCTCTGTGGGCGTGTTGCCTTCCTGCTTGGGCATCAGTAGCTTTTCGCACCCTGCCAGGCCAATCGATAGTATCAAAACCGTTATAATCCTCTTCATCATTTACCTGCCAATGTTAATAATTGAACATGAATGTAACTGAAACGATATGCTCGGCGAAATACGCCTTGTGGATGGTCTTCATACGGGTACAGTTCCC
>DINJ01000201.1:0-434 GCA_002423665.1 Bacteroidetes bacterium UBA5543
ATTTGTTTGATCAATGTACGGATTTGATGGATGCCTTGTGGGTCCAAACCGTTGGTAGGTTCATCCAGAATCAAGATTTCTGGCTCGTTCAAAAGGGCAGAGGCAATTGCCAAACGCTGTTTCATACCTAAAGAATAGGTGCTGAACTTACTGTCTTTTCGATCAATAAGCCCAACGAGCTCCAGTTTTTCATCTATTTTTGAAAACTCAACCCCCTTGATCTTGCAGACCAATTTCAGGTTTTGGTAGGCACTCATATAGGGATAAAAATTGGGACGCTCTATGATGGCGCCTACTTTTTTCAGTGCATCATGTGTGGAGGTGTGTCCATTAAACCAACTGAAATCGCCCGAAGTTTTATTGACTACATTCAAAACAATACCGAGAGTTGTGGATTTTCCACTTCCGTTCGGTCCCAAAATGCCATACACATT
>DINJ01000201.1:475-736 GCA_002423665.1 Bacteroidetes bacterium UBA5543
ATGCAATATGTAGAAATAGAACTCGATCCACAAGAAGGCGTCGTCGCTGAGGCAGGTAGCTTTATGATGATGGATGACGGCATCAAAATGGAGACTATTTTTGGTGATGGTTCCGAAAAGAACAAAGGGTTTTTAGGTTCCATTCTTGGAGCCGGAAAACGCATTCTTACTGGCGAGAACTTATTTATGACGGCTTTTTACAACACCCTTTCTGGGAAACGAAATGTGTCTTTTGCGTCGCCGTATCCTGGTAAAATCATT
>DINJ01000201.1:860-1079 GCA_002423665.1 Bacteroidetes bacterium UBA5543
GCAGGACGAGTCTTGGCTTCTGCACCACAAGGAGGCGGAAAGGACAGAGGCGAAGGTAGTATTCTTGGTGGATTGGGCAATATCTTGGATGGTGATAATCGGTTTTGATAAAACTTAAAATGACTAATCTCAAATCATTTGGTTTTTAAACATTTATATGTTTTTCTGTTAAAATTTTCCATACAAAACAGAACCTATCGTTTTTTTTAGTACATTTAA
>DINJ01000201.1:1250-4663 GCA_002423665.1 Bacteroidetes bacterium UBA5543
CTGACTTCGCGTGCAGGTGAAGGATCGTTGAAAAGGTGTAGATTGCCTTTGAGGTTGTCATTGAGCTCTACAGTGTGCAGATATGGCAGAAGCGTCATTCCCAATCCTTCGTTGGATAATTTGATCAAGGTTTCAATGCTGCCGCTTTCCAACTGGAAATTATCGTCGGTTTGGTTTTTAAAAGCCTTGCATAGATTGATGACACCATCCCTAAAACAGTGGCCATCTTCGAGTAATAGCATGTCATCTATCTCCAAATCGGCAACATCCAATTTTTTCTTTCCTGTCAAGCGATGGTCTTTCGGGATGTAACCCACAAAAGGCTCGTAATAGAGGACACGCTCTTTGATATTGTCATTTTCCAAAGGTGTTGCGGCAATACCAGCATCGAGATGACCTTCGTGGATACGTTGAACGATTTCTTCGGTTGTCAGTTCCTCAATTTTGAGTTTCACTTTTGGAAATTTTTTAATGAACGCTTTCAGGAACATTGGCAACAGGGTTGGCATAACGGTCGGGATGATTCCCAGTTTGAATTCACCACCAATAAAGCCTTTCTGTTGGTCCACAATATCTTGTATTCGGTCTGATTCGTTAACGATATTTCGCGCTTGATGGACTATTTTCCGACCAATTGAAGTCAACTCAATGGGCTTCTTGCTACGGTCAAAAATCAAGATGTCGAGCTCTTCTTCGAGCTTTTGGATTTGTGTGCTTAGAGTTGGTTGCGTGACGAAGCATTTTTCGGCAGCTGCTACAAAGCTTTTGTATGTAGCAACAGCTACCACGTATTCTAATTGCGTAATTGTCATGGTATTTATTTGTTGCTAAATTAGTCGATGTCATCCATATAGACAAAATTTATAGGTAATATAAGTGCTTGGATGTGTTGGGGTATTGTTAAAAGGGAAAATACTATATCAGCATTGTCTATACTGTAAGCTGTATGTGTAGGCAAAATCGGCATACCTTTGCCGCGCTAAAGAATCGTTATGAGTGTAGCTAAAAAGCTGCGGTTACAGCCGGGAACCATATTGCATATCATAAAAGAACCCGCATGCTTGCAGGGGTTATTTGCCGGATATGACCTGAAAACATCGCTCAGCGGAAATCAACCCGTAAGCCAGGCTGTAATATTTGCAGAAAAAAAGCAAGTACTGGATGAGGTAATGAACAAGCTGGAACCCAAACTGGCTGATGATGCGTTGCTATGGATAGCCTACCCCAAGAAGAGCGGTAAAATAAAGTCGGATATGACCCGTGACAATGGCTGGGAGACGGTATTTGCAGCAGGGTATGAGGCAGTGACCCAGATTGCTATTGATGAAGATTGGTCNNATAGGCCCCAAACTACGTGATATACCCATGGAGGCGCGACAGATAGACGGGGTTGATTTTGTGAAAAGGACTGTGGTTTTCCCGAAAGACGTATTGGAAGCGTTGAAGCCACACAAAGACCTGCTGGAATTGCTGGAGGGTATGTCTTTTTCTCATAAGAAAGAGTATGCAGAAGCTATAGTGACAGCGAAAAAGCCGGAGACAAGGATACGCAGGATAGAGAAGATGATAACGATGCTGGAACAATACAAAGCTGAGAAAGAAAAGAAAAAAAAGTAATGAGCTACAAACAAATACCCGCAGGGGCCGTACTGCAATTTATCAAGGATAATTATGAGGGGAAAATGGTAACAGATTCACGTTCGCCAGCGGGCAACTGGTTGCAATTTACCCTGGAGCATATAGATATGGGAAGCGCTACCATAACGTTGGAAGTGCGGGATGAGATGACTAACCCGTACGGTAATATACATGGTGGTATGATGGCGCTGGTGATGGATGAAGTGATAGGCTGGGGCGTGGTAAGTTTAGACACGGACAATCATTATACATCCCTGAACCTGAACGTAGACTTCCTGTATGCGATAAAAAAAGGCGACAGGCTGAAAGCGACATCAAAAGTAGTACGCGCAGGTAAAAAAATAATAAACGTAGAATGCCATGTATACGATATGCAGGGCACGCTGCTGGGCAAATCGTCGAGCAACCTGATAGTAACTGGTATGCGTCCGCAGAACGGGGATTATAAAGTGGCCAGTTAGACCTCCCGTTTATTCTATTACAACGCGCTTTACTATTTTGTTTCCGGTAGACGGATGGACAAATACGAGCTGGTAAACGCCTGCACCCATGTATCCTGTGTTAACAGAAGTATTACCATCAACATAGCCTTGCCATACCAATTGGCCTATGCTGCTGAACATTTTTACATCGTATCTGCCACCATCAATAACCCTGATGAACAAATCATTTCTTGCAGGTACAGGGTATATAGCAATTGTGCCGGGTTTCTCAATATCAGTTATTGTATCAGGCCAGTCATTGATAATAAAACCCTGATCGCTGATGTCAAAAAATACATTGCCGGAGGCTTTTACTTTTACCCTGGCAGAGCCTGTGTAAGAACCTGCAGGCACTGTAATCACTTCATTGCCATCGTTGGGCGTAGCAGCAGCCAGCGTGATAGGCCATGTCCTGCCATCGTCCAGAGAAAGATATATATCTACGTTGCCGCAACTAACAGGGGCAGCAGTAGTATTAGCAACATCCCATGAAACCGTATAGGAACTGCCGTTGCGCCAGTAGTTGGATGACTGGTTGGGGCCCAGCACGCGGAAAGGGCCTGATTGGTCGGTGACATTGAGCTTAACCGTACTGTCTGACCAATGGTGAGTACCTGTACCATTATACATATCGCGCACTGTAAGCCTGAAGTTGAGCTGTCGTGTTACCTGGGGCAGCTTCTCAGCCCGGTAAGAATAGATACCCGCCCGCAATGAATCTAATGTGGGGAATATTCTCCATCGTGAAGCAACCGGCTTGAAAGAGCGGAAAATAGGGCCGTACAAAGTCTGGTCGAGGCCTTTGCCAAAATCGCCGAGGTCATATTGTTCCCAGCAATAACTGAGCACGTCATGGTCTGTATCTACAGCCTGGGGAGCTTCCAGTTCAAAAGGTGTGAGGTGGGGAATTTCATATTNNAGGTACTACATTGCCCGAAGGTGTTGAAGAACCACATAGGGGGATGGTGCTCATGTATTGGGTCATTTCGTACAAGCTGTACGCATGAAAATAGTCATCACTATGAAACTGGATATCGTTGCCGGAGCAAAGGCCGGCATAGCCCATAATAGTAGTGCCGCTGCCTGGCTCATAGGCTGAGAATGAACGTGCAAAAGGATTGCAGCCGGAACCATTGTAGTTGAAAGTATGTTCGGCCCCAAACTGGTGGCCTATTTCATGCACTACATAGTCTACATCAAAAGCATCACCGGTAGGTGTGGCTTTGCCGGTAGCGGCACGAGCCTCGAAGCCCGGGTCGCAAAGGCCGGCTTTGTCCGCAATACCACCATCGC
>DINJ01000201.1:4668-10180 GCA_002423665.1 Bacteroidetes bacterium UBA5543
GCATATTCACCGGTGCAGGTAAGCGCTAAGCGGTAAGTCTTTTTGAGCGTTCCGTGTGTTTTATATGCTACCTGAGGGGGCTCGTTGCCCCGGGTCATTTGTTTGCCCTGTATTCCCAGTTCCCTTTCAGCATCTTCTGCCACGCTGCAACCGAAAGTGCGTGCAACGGCAGTATAATCGCGCTTATAGTAGCATATATAGTAGCCATCGTTTTGCGTGCTATAAGGGTCTACCAGGAAGGTGTTAATGCCATTGTATATCATGGCGTTGAAACCTTTGTATGTATAGTTGATACTGGCTGTAATGTTCGGGTCGTCAACAGATACGCCTGTACAGTTTTTTATGCCCGGATATTTGGCGGCCNNTAATAGCTCCCTGTGCGGGCGCTTCTGACAAACTGAACAGCAGATTTTTCATGTAGCTGTCGTTCAGTATAAATAGCTTGTAGGCATCAGGGTATATCAGCCATTGCCCTTTTGAAGGAATATGTTTGGTATTCATGGCTTGCCATATCTCGCCCGTATTTGCAAGTGCGGAAAAAGAACAGGCAACTGCGAGGACCGATGATAAGATAAAGTTTCTCATAGGATACATTATTGATTTTGACGAAATTCTATTATTTCAGGTTTTTCTTCTTTCAGGTTTTTGTTTGGGTCTTGTGGTGGCGGCATCTTTTCATACACAATGATGTAGGGTAATCCATTGGCCCTGACAGTCATCATTTCATATTGAATGTCAAACCAGTCGATATGGGCAGCCAGGCTTTCCCTATAATAATTCAAAGCCGCTTTCTGACTATTGCTTTCTCCCTCAGCCATAATCATGCCGGGCGGTATTTTAGCATTATCATTCAGGTTGTTGGATACAGTAAATAGTTGGCAACCGGCAGGCGATGGTAATGGAAGAACAGTAGCTAATGTGCGTCCTGCATGTACGGCTGCAAAGAAAGAACGAAGCTGGGCGGTATCTACTCCGTAAATTCTGTAATTCTTAGGAAGTACCAGTATTTCGCTTGATGCGTTCAGTACAGATCTGTTTTCCTCGTACCAGTCAATATGAGTAGTGTTCATATCCACATGCACATCGGCGCAGGCAAGTTTTTTTCTTTCAGCATTACTGTCACGCGGAGCAGATTTCACCTCACTGCTCCCTTTACATGAAGCGAGTCCCAATACAATCGTTATTATCAATAAACCTCTCATAGTTTTAATCCATTCAAAGAATATGCCGTATATAAATTTAGCAAATTCTAATTTAATAATTGTAACAGTATTGTCTGTTACAATATTACTGAAAATGAATGGTTTACTTCTTAAGACGGCGCACGCCCAGAAAGAGCGAGTTGAGTATCAGCACCACATCGCTGAGGGCCATGATGCCCGCCCCGTATGTAGGGCGCAACAGTCCTGCGGCAGCCACCGGTATGGCTACAATATTGTAAATGAACGCCCAGAATAGGTTGCTCTTGATAGTACGCTCTGTATATATACCCAGGCGAATAGCTTTGGGCAATGTGCCTAACTGATTATTGGACAAAATGACATTGGCTGATTGAATGGCAATCTGCGTTGATTCGCTGAGGGATATACCTACGGTAGCACGGNNTAGCTTTTTTATCGCCGCTGAGCAATATGGTATGGTAGCCCATTCCTTTCAGTTCGGCTATGGCTTCTTTGGCGTCAGGGCGCAGTGCGTCTGACACTCGTATAGCACCTGTATAAGAGCCGTTTTGATACAGGTACAGGTCGTAGCCTTTATCTTTTTCAACACCAGTGTGCAGCCAATTTTCAGAACCCAATTGCCATTGGTTGCCCTTATCGTCTGTTGCTTGTATGCCTTTGCCTTTTACCTCCTCTACATCAGCCAATACTACGTCAGCAGTATCGTTCCACTGCTGTGTGATAGATTTTGCTATAGGATGTGAAGAGTGTTGTTCAATAGCGGAAACAACAGCCTTAAACTGTTGTTCATCAATTTCGGTAGTGAAAGACTCTATCTGCAACTTGCCCGTAGTAAGGGTGCCTGTTTTATCAAATACGATGTTTTTTACCGTTTTCAGCCTTTGCAGGGTGTCGCCGCCTTTTATGAGTATGCCATTGCGCGCAGCCCTTCCAAGTCCTACGGCTACGGCGGCGGGGGTTGCCAGCCCCATAGCGCAGGGGCAGGAGATAACCATAACAGCTATGGCACGCATCATGGCGTTTTCAAATTCCGTGCCAAGTGCGTAATAACTTATCAGCAGCGTGAGCACGGCAACGCATAATACCACAGGCACGAATACCGCACTTATTTTATCAGCCAGTTTTTGNNGCGCACCATGCGTATGATGTTGGACAGCACAGATGCGTTACCCACCGCCGTTGCTTTTATGCGCAGGTTGCCGTCTAATACCAGAGTGCCACCTACTACTTCATCGTCTTTGTCTTTGGCCGCAGGCAGGCTCTCGCCGGTAATCATGTGTTCGTCTACCTGCGCATCGCCGCTGATGATAAGGCCGTCAACAGGGATACTGTCGCCTGTGTTTACCAGTACTATGTCACCCGCTTTTACATACTTGCTCTCCACCTCCATCACGGTTTCTTTGCCCATGCTGTCGGCCATTACCAGGCGGGCCTTCTGTGGTTGCAGTTTTACCAGTGCGTCTATAGCCTGTGTGGTGGACTTGACGGTTTTATGTTCCAGCCAGTTGCCGAACATCACCAGTGTAATGATAGAAGCCGTTGTTTCGAAAAACAGGTAATCGTGCGCATGGGTGCTGTACACGAACATGCCGATGAGCGAATAAACATAAGCTGCTGTCGCACCGATGATAATCAGCACGTCCATATTAGGAATGCCATGGCGTAGCGAGCGCACCGCNNGCCAACTACTGAACATATGCATGAGCAGTGGCAGGGTGAATATGGCGGAAATAATTAAATATGCTGTTGTGTAATCTTTGCCTTTGGTGGTGGCCAAGTCATTAGCCTCATCTTCGCGAACTACTTTATAACCCAAGCCATCTATGGCGTCATATACCTTATTGACATCGGTTTCTTCAATTATAGTAAAGCTTACTTCGCCCGAGGCAGCGTTGGCCGAAATATTAGTTGCGCCTTTTTTTTCCAGTAATTTGGAAATGGTCAGGGCGCAGTTGCCACAGGTCATGCCCTCTACGTTTGTGGAATATGTTTTTCCCATTTTTTGTGACAGGCCATATCTTTGCCCACTAATGGAACAAGAGCCTGTATTACAAATTTCCTATTCTTTATCGAATATCCGAAATGCGGCGGATAAGTTGTGGCAATATGCGCATCAATACAGGGTATGGGCGCTGAGCGGGCAAATGGGCGCCGGCAAGACCACATTAGTACACGCACTGTGCGATAACCTGGGTGTGACTGATGCTGTGAGCAGCCCTACATTCGCGCTGATCAACCAATACAATTTTGATAACAAAGGCATAGATACCACCATCTATCATATGGACTGGTACAGGCTGAAGAGTGAAGAAGAGGCTGTACAAGCCGGCATGGAAGACTGCCTGCTGGACAAAAACAGCTATGCCATAGTAGAGTGGCCGGAACAAGCCCCGGGCCTGCTGCCACGCCCACACCTGAAGCTGAACATTGAAATAACCGGGCCCGAGGACAGAGTATTGAAAGTTTTGTTAATTAATAAATAAATATTGCCGCGAACAAGCCACGGCTTTCTTGAGTTGTACAAGAATAACCCTATTCTTTTTTATATTGTCATATGCAATTGTGGGATGCGTCATTAAAAGGTATTTTCCTGGGGTTGTTCCTGGCCATATCGGTGGGCCCTACCTTGTTTGCCATCCTCAAGTATAGTCTGAACCATAGCTATAAAGCGGGTATCGCTTTTATACTGGGTGTATCCATCAGCGATATACTGTACGTTGTGGTGGCTAACCTGGCTGCATCGTGGTTGGAAATATTGCATGAATACTCCCGTCAGATAGCTTATGGCGGCTCGGGCATACTCATTACAGTAGGCCTGATTGGGCTCATCGGCAAATACCGCCCTGTGCGCCCCGGCAGTACCAAAATTAATATCAGCAATACCGATTATTTTAAAATATGGAGCAGTGGTTTCCTGATTAATACCATCAATCCTGCCGTTATCATCATATGGCTGGGTACGGTATCGGCCACGGCCTATACCAGCGGCTGGTACAGGGTTGTAATGTTCAGCGTATGCCTGAGCATTGTATTGGGGATAGATATATGTAAAGTGTTCCTGGCGGATGCCATCAGGCGGAAGTTGACCCTGCGGCGTATTATGTACCTGCAAAAGACCTCGTCGGGCATTATCCTGTTTTTCGGTATCGCACTGCTTATCAGCACATATTTCGACTTGCATATAGAAGAAGGCAAAATACAATCGGCACATTATCAAAAACAATCCTTTGTACCCGTTGAAACTTCTGAAACCTTAGTATCTTTGCACCCTCATGTCTGATGCGATACGTCACGAATGCGGGTTGGCTTATATCCGCCTGCTGAAACCACTGGCATTTTACCACCGCAAATACGGAACGGCATTCTACGGCCTTAACAAACTGTACCTGTTGATGGAGAAACAACACAACAGGGGGCAGGATGGCGCGGGTATTGCCACGGTGAAGCTGAATACGGAAGCCGGCCACCAGTTTATGCACCGCCTGCGCCTGAATGGCTCTAACGCCATAAAAAGGGTGTTTGAAGAGGTGCAACAGGAAACCGCCGAACTGGAAAAGATGTTTCCCGAAATACGTAAATACCCCGGATTGCTGAAAGGGTATATGCGCTTTATGGGCGAAGTAATGATGGGGCACCTGCGTTATGGTACGCAGGGCAGGAACAATGTTGAATTCTGCCACCCGTTCATCAAGCCGGACATCAACCCCACCCGCAACCTGGTGATGGCGGGCAACTTCAACCTGGTAAATACAGACGAACTGTTTAAAATGCTGGACGAGCATCCCAGCCAGACCATTCGCGAAAGCGACCTGGGGGCTATGATAGACACCGTGCAGCACTATATAAAACTGGCTGACGAGGCCAATCCTGAACAACTTGACCTGGAAGGTGCGCTGAAAAAAGCAGCCGCCCATTTTGATGGCGGTTTTGTATGCGGTGGCCTGGTAGGCAATGGCGACAGCTTTGTATTGCGCGATGCCAATGGTATCCGCCCCGCTTATTATTANNGGTAGCATCTGAGCGCCCCGCTATTATGACCGCCTTCCACGTGCCGCTGGAGGAAGTAAAAGAACTGACGCCGGGTTGCGCCGTTATTACCCGTGCCGATGGGGCATTCAGTGAAGTAAGAATACTGCCCGAGAGAGAGATTACGGCTTGTAGTTTTGAACGTATCTACTTCAGCCGTGGTAGTGATAAAGATATATACCGTGAGCGGATGCAACTGGGCCGCAACCTGGCACAGACTGTACTGAAAACGATAGACAACGACCTGAAACATACAATAGTTTCATTTATACCCAATACAGCTGAAACAGCGTTTTACGGCCTGA
>DINJ01000201.1:10402-10588 GCA_002423665.1 Bacteroidetes bacterium UBA5543
AACTGGATGATAAAAACTACGTACAGGCTGTGTATGAACCATTTACGCCCGAAGAAATAAGTAAGAAGATAGCTGATATGCTGAGGCCTGAGGATGTAAATGCAGAGGTGGATATTATATACCAATCGATAGAAGGCCTGAAGGACGCCTGCCCTAATAATAGCGGCGACTGGTATTTTACCGGTA
>DINJ01000161.1 GCA_002423665.1 Bacteroidetes bacterium UBA5543
ATAATCTACAATTAATTTTGTTGGACTATTTGTAGGGTCATATTGATGGAATTCATACCCAGCCGAAGGATCTTCACCACAAAATAGCAGTTTGTTTTTCCAAGGTATTAATGGTGTATTAATATTAGGTTTTTTTGTGTTAACTATTTCGCCAATCCCTGTTGTCGGGTTATACGACATAATTGCTGAATTACCACCTGTAGTATCGGCTATGAAATATAGTACATTGCCAACTGTTGTGAATTTGCGAGGAGGACTGAAGCTTGGGAACGTAATACTATGTAAATCATACACCATAGTGGGCGGGTTGATGCCATCATATTTATATATGCTAGGGTTGACGAATGGACTATCGGTTGCAGCAAAATAAAGCGTGTCCCCAATTACTTGCATGCTATAATAGACACTTAGGGCTGCCGAATTCTTATAGAGAATACAACTTTCAGGTCCTGGATTAATGTCTGCTACAATAGAAGCTGTACTGCCATCTGTAACCCATAGTTCAGTGCCATGTATACTGTCGCTGGCATAGAAGTAAACTTTGTTTTTAAAAACGGTAAAGTTGACTGGGTTTGAACCATAGGCATTACGAGTATCAAGATCGAGTATTGTACTGGATGTTTGCCCCGATGTGATAGTGTTCATAATGCATATTGTCGCAAGTGATAATAGGAAGTGTCGCATTTTTATTGTCGTTTTGTCAAATGTAATAGATTTTCATCCAATTTATATCTTTGTCCAATGCCCGCCACAGTATTGAAAGATTATTATAAAATATTGGAAATACCCCATACTGCCACAGTTGAGGAGGTAAAGAAGGCATACCGAAGGATGGCTTTTAAATACCATCCTGATACAAATAAAGAGGATGCCTTTGCAGAATCATATTTTATAGACGCCCAGGAGGCTTATGCCGTATTAAGCAACGATGAGGGTCGCAGGAAATATGATAATGAGCTTTGGCTGGCAGGCATGACTACCCGCGCCCTCGAACATACAGTAGTAACACCCGACTGGATATTGAAAGAGAGCATTAAGCTGTATAACCATATGGCAACCGTGGATGTATACAGGATGAACCACAAAGCGCTGTATGAATACCTCGAGCAACTATTAAACGAAAGGCATATGTCTACCTTGGCAAAGGGCAATGAACCAGCTGTAAACGAGGGGATAGTAAACATGATACTGGATAGTACAAAGGGGCTTAAGTACCTGTTTTTTAATCCGTTGTCACAAAAACTGTCGGATTTGTCGGCAGGCAATACAGAGTTATTGGCACGAGTGCAGGCAAAGAGAAAAGCAAAGTACAGAGAAGCTCAATGGGAGAAAAGTATGCCATACCTGGTTGTGTTCCTTTCCCTTTTGATAGTCCTGTGTATGTATTTCTGGGCAAAAAGGTAATTACCACAAAAAATTGTTGTTTTATTGTTTCTTTTATTATCTTTGTACAGAGGATAATATAGAGAAGAATGGCGCTGACGACATGCGAAGCCATATTTGTAAAAGCGGTGATACTGCACGGCAATAAGCTGTGGGCGGTTAAGCAGGCTTTCCCCAGGCTGGAAGAGGGGTTTGAACGGGCAGCCATAACCTATATGATGCAAAACCCTGAGGTGCCCAGGCATATTGACGCCGGGGTACTGTACATGTTCCGGCAAATAGTAAAGCATACAGAAGTGCCGGTGCCCAAACCGCTGGACAGTAATGATAAAAGGATATTGCTGCAAATGGTAATAGATAGTAAGAGGGAGACGCCGGTGGATATTGTTACCAAAGATGGGTTGAAAACCATTTTTGTAAAGCCGGGAGAAGAAGAGATAGAAGACGCCCGCAGAATGCTGAAGGTGATGCAAGAAGAGGAAAATGCAGAATNNGATAAGAATTGATAAGATTAACTAAACTAAATAACCAACCATGAACAACACATTAGCCGCCAACCCGGCCTGCAAAGAAGTTTTCCATTCCAAAGTACACAATATTAAACTCTACATGCCGCAGGATGCGGCCAATGGCTACCATATGAGCCGGTATGTAGCGGCCGGCGCACAAAATATTTACGCTGCCGGCGGTGCTACTAAAGACCTGCTCAACGCCATGATGGACAAGATGCTGGAGCTATGCAATGATGAAAAGAACTTAAAATCATTGCGAACAGATGTAGCAACCCTGGCCAATAACATTAAATACCGCTTGCGCTACCCGGTAGATGAGGATTGCGCCCTGCGTATGGGAGCTATTTATACATTTGCTGAGGGTGAAAATCCTGATACTACAGAAGACTACTGGACGGCCAAAAAAGTAGCATGGGCCAAAGGGGATGCTGCACAAAACATTCCGCCTGACCCGGAGTTATACAGTTTTTTTTTGAGCATCGGCATCATGTCCACTCCTGCATGGAAGGAGTTGTCAGATATTTTGACCGATTCGAACTATTTCAAAACAAGAACGGACAACCTGAACGGGCTGCAGCCGAACCGCTGAAATCTGTAGCTGCTAAGCTGGATGATTGGTACGACAGCTTTTGGGATATATCTATGAAGTATTGCGAGGGCAATTTACAGGCTGCGGAACATTTTATGGATACAAGTGTGTTTATGTTTTACTACCGCATCAAACAGAAAGCGCAATGGCTGAAGTGGCATAATGAACTGGTGAGCAGAAAGGAGTAATCAGTTATTGCTCATAATATTCGTATTCATACACCGTCATAAATTCGGGTTCAGGACTGTCATTGATATAATTGAACATCCGCAACGCATTCCCGTACCTGTCTATTTTGAATATTTTATGCCGGATGATTTCTTTGGGTGCTTCATTGACTGTTAGCGTGGTCTGTGTAAAGTTTTTATAGCTATCATACTGGTAGGTAGAAGTGCCGTAATGATGTTTGCGATTTTCCCATGCTTCAAATACGGTACGTTGTATCAAGCTGTCGCGTAGGGTGAAGCGATAGGAAGTGAGCACTTTGCCACGGTTGCGTGGTAGCTCTGTGCCGGGGTATTCTCGTGCAAGTACTGTGCTGTCGTTTGGAGAGGTAAGCTCTACTATACTTAGTTGCGTGCGCGGATGGTCGTAAGGTGGTACACAGCCGAAACGTGTGATAATAAGTATAACGGGCGTACTATCTCTATATGAATACTCATATGTTTTGCAATAACCTTCTGCAACTTTGGGATTTAAATAGGTTGCCGTACTGTCTGCAACAATCAAACCTGTGCTGTCGTACCGGTTTTTAATAACAGAATATAATGTGCCCTTAGCTTCTTCCTCCTTGCCTGGAGAATATTTCAGGCGGGTATACTTATATGTCGTTACTGTTTTTATAGGGCCGTTCATGCCCAGGCTGGTATGTATGCTGTATACCAGTTGTTCGGTTGGCGGCTGCGCTGTTGTTGCAGATGTTGATAACATACTGGTCACCAGTGTCAATAAAACAGACAGCACAGGAGATATTTTTTGCAGTGCATTGATCATATGTTTCCGCGTTGGCCTATTCCTTCCAATAGGTGTAGCTGCTTTCTTGCAATATAGTGTGTTTCTCCCGCCCATAATCACTAATCAAATCCACTAATCCGCTTAATGGATTGCCTGTACGATCTTTCTTTAGTATTGTGTATATGTATTCGTTCTTGTAGTCAAACCCTCCATCAGAGAATGGTTTCCCGTCATGTATTGTATGCCCTGTTACCACTGAGTTAACCAAGATGCCATCTTCGTAGCTGTTTTTTGTAGTTGTTGTCATGTTAACCTCATCAGCACCGAATTTTAAAATCGTATTGTTAGTTTCAGTTATGCTTCCATTGTTCCGCGCAATTGTTATTGTCGATTTTAGCCTTTGTCCTGTACTAAGTAGATTAATTCCCTCCTGTACGACGGTATCGCCAAGGAATTTAATGTCAGTAACCTTCTGCAAGGTATCATTCGTATAGAACTCAAGTTTTGCCGGTATATTATTACTGAAGCTGTATCTGATGCTATTGTGTTTAGCGACAATGCCCTGGTTAAACATATATTGATCTACATGGGTGATGTAACCTTCTTTGTTAAAATGCCATATTATGCTATCGCTGATAGATGGAATAATAGCTTCCGGTATATTGTTCGTTCTTTGGAAACTATCATATGTGCACATACTGCACTCTTTAACACATCCAAGAAATGCCATGCTTTCCCGGCTGTAAAAAATTTTACGGGGTTCTTTATCGGGATTACATGATATCGAGCAGACTATTATAATAGCAAAAAAATATATTTTCATGATTTATTTGTTTTTTAAGATGGGATTTGTACCTTTGCTTTGTAAAGGAGACGTACTCATTCCCGCGAATACGTTACAGGTAATAAGCCACCTTCAAGAGCAAGTTTAAAAATATAAACTTTTTGTGTCCTGGTGAATTTTACAGGCAGAGCTAATGGATTCTGTCTATTCGTAGTAGGCATAGAGTATCCTGATGTATCGGTTCCCTCGATAATACGTTACAGTAACAAATCACCTTCAAGCGCGAAGTTTTTCAGCATAAACTTTTTGAACCATGGCATACACTACTAAAGTCATCCGCACAATAAGGCATTAAGTTAATTGCGAAGCATTTAGTAATTTAATAGAATAACTTCTCTGATTAGCCTATACGATATTTATTCGTAGTAGGTAAACTCTTTTAGTTCGATGGAGTGATGGTCAGATCTTTTTACTGAATGTGATATTATCTTCCCCGGGTTGCCGTGTTTGTCTATTTCGGCAGTTTCGATTGAATATGTATTCGAGGTGTTGTCTAATATATTATCCTTTGTAAGCTGAATAATATTCCCTTCGGCATCGTACGAAAATATATGTTTATAGTGGCTTTGCATTGCCGCTTCAGCTTCACCTTCAAGATGTGCATAGTTAACTGTCTCCCTTTCTGAGGCCCTCCCATGCCTGTTTATTATTACCTGCTCTTCGCATAATACAATGCCGTAATGGTCGGAAATGATAAACTTCCAGGTGGAGTCATTTATTTGAGTTATTTTTCTGGTATAACTACGGCTCATTACGCTGTCATATTCTGTTACATGGGTATAGCCATCATAATTACTGTATGCACAGCTCCGGTTTACAACATTCGTGTCATTGTCAAAAAAACTGACAGAGTTAAAATGAGTGATTCGTCA
>DINJ01000225.1 GCA_002423665.1 Bacteroidetes bacterium UBA5543
ACTGCTACTCAGGAATAATCGTAGTCTCCCCGCCCGAACGACGTTCAGTCGGGCGGGTCTCGTTGTAATATTAAAAGGCGCCCCGTAAGGCGCCTTGTTGTTTAAATCATGTACACATAAATTGCTATTGCTTCTGAAAACGCCCTACATTCATACTACCGTTAATATTAGTCGCTTTCAATAGGTACATTCCTTCTGAAAGCCCTGAGACATCAACTTTTAAGGTTTTATTTGAATTGGCACTGATTTCGCGACTCAAAATCATTTTTCCTGTAAGGTCATATATCGCAACAAATCGTGCATCCTCAAGACCGGAAAGTATAACAAAATCTTTCGCGGGATTAGGGTGAATAACAACCTCACCTGCTGCATTAATATTGTTTAAGCCTGTATGCCATGCTACAGCTGTGTTAGAGATAATGAAATCATATGCGGTAGTTTTTGCAGACGGATTACATCCGTTAGGCACCTGTATTTCAACCCTATACGAATTCACACCCGAAGGAGGATTGGCATCGGTATAACTAGTGGTACTTGACCCTATCTGCGCTATCTGCACAAACGGCCCGCCATTATTGCTACGCTTAATAGTATAAGTTGTGTATGATTTACCTATATAAGGTATCCAGGAAATATACACTGTATTATTTGTAAGCACGTTAAAGGATACATGTACTGTCTGGTGTGCATTTGCTATGCTCAGTGGCATCTCCCTGTTGCAACTATCTACAACCGTAAGTTTGTACTTGTAGCTCTGTGCCTGTGGATTAGAACCGGCATCTTCATAAGTGCTGAACAGATTGGCAGCCTTTGTACCTATATGCTGATACGTGCCCGGAGTGCCGGTTTCCCTGTATATTTTATACTCTTTGGCATGTTTAATCCCCGTCTTTTCCCAAACAATCAGGTTTTTTCCGCTGGTAGTATCTACGGTAACTACACATATCTGTACCTGCGGCGGAGCATAGGAACAAGGCATAGAACCTGCATTCGATTCCACGGCATTTTGTACCTCCCTGTCGTTAATTGTTAACCCGTACTTAGCTATGGTTGCCACCAGTCTGATATGTTGAGCATCATAACCCGTCGGTACAGTGTAAGTATAGTTTTTAGTGTAGGCGGTATTTACAGCCGGATTTGAAAATGCTGTATTGCCAAAAACACCACCCAGCATATCCCGTACTACATTCATATGATTGAACCCTGCCATGGGGTCGCCTGCTCCAAAAAACGGGTGCCCTGTGGTAGTGTTTGATAGATTCCTTTGGTCATATTGGTTGCCCGTACCTGTCACGCTGTCTTCTATGACATAGAGGTTTGTATAATAATCACCGGAAAGGCTGGTAAGTGCTTTCCCCGTTACAGATGCAGTTATCACCCTGGTGGACGGGTTGTATGAATATATAAGGGTTATGTCGAAATTAGGCGATGATGCTAATTGTGTCGCTACTGAAGAATTCCAATCGGCCCTACTCATGATGATTTTTGTTTGTCCTGAAAACAACTTCCGGTCAACCGAGCCCATAGGATAGCCGGTGGCATTAAATGATTGCTGAAATCCTGTTGACTGTGTGTTTACCATTCCGTCCATATAATGGTGTTGCACACATATGGTTTTCGGGTATGTACTCTTGGTATTGTTCAGGAAAACGATACCATCGGGTGCCCAACCAGTCCAGGCTCCGGTTACCGACTCTAACAGGACAAATTTTTGCCCGTTTGTAGAGACCCNNAATAATCCGGTACCGATAAAAAGTGCAAAGGCAACAAAGTAGAGGCTTCTCATAGGTTCTAATTTTTATGATGTTAAGATTATTTCAAACTTAGGGAAATTAACCCGAAAACAAATGTCATTTTTTTGTCTTATATGCTTCAATTAGGCTATTTTGTTGGCTTTTCTATTAATTCTGCTCAACCCACTGTTAGGTAAATATCCTAACTTTGCAATCCATTTATTTATATGTCAGTTTCTACACAGGTAATAGAAGAAGTAGTGATCAAGTTCGCCGGGGATAGCGGTGATGGTATGCAACTTACCGGTACACAGTTTACTAATAATACAGCACTCGCCGGCAGCGACCTTTCCACTTTCCCGGATTTTCCGGCTGAGATACGTGCACCGCAGGGTACCGTACCGGGTGTGAGTGGTTATCAACTGCGTTTTTCCAGCAACGAGGTGTTTACCCCTGGTGACAACTGTGACGTGCTGGTAGCCATGAACGCCGCCGCGCTGAAGGTGAACCTGGGCAGCCTGAAGAAAGGGGGCATCATCATAGCTAATACAGATGGCTTTGATGTCAAAAACCTGCGACTGGCCAACTATCCCGAAGGTGTGAACCCGATAGAGGATGAAGGACTGGCACAAAACTACCAACTGTATAAAATAGACATCACCAAACTGACGCGCGAAGCGCTGAAGGACATACAGATGGGTACCAAGGAGAAAGACCGCGCCAAAAACATGTTTGTACTAGGCTTTGTCTATTGGCTGTACAACAGGAATATGGATAATACCATCACTTTCCTGAAAGAGAAATTCGGCAAAAAAGAAGAGATACTCCTGAGTAACCTTCAGGCATTGCAGGCTGGTTACAACTATGGTGATACTATTGAAGCATTTACTACCCGTTATAAAGTAGAAAAGGCGAAGCAGGAACCCGGCACTTACAGAGGCATTACGGGCAATACTGCCCTTGCGTACGGAATAATAGCAGCAGGAGAAAAATCAGGCCTTCCGGTATTTCTGGGCTCTTACCCCATTACACCTGCGTCCGATATTCTACATGAACTCTCAAGGCATAAGAACTTCGGTATACGTACTTTCCAGGCCGAGGATGAGATAGCTGGTATTACATCCGCCATAGGTGCGTCTTACGGTGGCAGCCTGGGTGTTACTACTTCATCAGGCCCCGGCATAGCGTTGAAGGCCGAAGCGATGGGATTGGCGGTAATGCTGGAGATACCCCTGCTGATAGTGAACATACAGCGTGGTGGCCCATCAACAGGCTTGCCTACAAAAACAGAACAGAGCGACCTGATGCAGGCATACTACGGCCGTAACGGCGAATGTCCTATGCCAATAGTTTCAGCATCTACACCTGCCGACTGCTTTGATGCTGTATACGAAGCCGCGCGCATAGCCATACAACACATGACACCGGTTATGATGTTGAGCGACGGGTATATAGCTAATGGTGCTGAGCCATGGAAGTTCCCCAAGAGTGAAGACCTGGCGCCGATAACTGTTAAGTTCAAGAAAGGGTTGGATGTNNTGGATGAAGGTGAAGAAAAGTTCATGCCCTACAAAAGGGATGAGAAACTGGTGCGCGACTGGGCTGTACCCGGCACCGCAGGACTGGAACACCGCATAGGCGGATTGGAAAAAGAAGACATCACCGGAAACGTTTCTTACGACGCGGAGAACCACCAGCATATGGTGAAAACACGCCAGGAAAAAGTAGACCGCATTGCCGACTATATTCCCTTGCAGCAATTAGACAGCGGCCCTGAAAAGGGTGATGTATTGGTACTGGGCTGGGGCTCAACTTATGGTGCAATAAAAAGCGCGGCAAGGGAATTACAGGCACAAGGAAAATCCGTGGCTCATGCGCATTTGCGTTACCTCCGCCCATTCCCCAAAAACCTGGGCGAAATCATAAGTAACTACAAGCACGTGCTGATACCGGAAATCAACAACGGACAACTGATAAAAATTATCCGCGACCAGTATATGGTAGATGCTAAAGGGTATAACAAGATAAAGGGCGTACCCATTACCCGTGCCGAGCTGGAAAATGCTATTGAGGAGTTGCTGTAAACAATTTTATCACATAATTGTTTAATGTCCATGCCGGATAAAGTTTCC
>DINJ01000209.1:0-243 GCA_002423665.1 Bacteroidetes bacterium UBA5543
ACCTCCCCTCTCAGGTTGATCACCCCCCACTGATTGTGCAATAACACCGTTGCTCTACCAGCCACAAACGGCTTCGCGTACTGGTATTGCATCCCAATCACTACTTTGCCACTGGTATCTATATAGCCATACTCTTTATCCACCTTCACTGCTGCCATACCACAGGAAAAGTCATCTGCCCCATCAAACTGAGTAGCAATCTGCAGGTTTCCCGTCTTATTTATGTATCCCCAATACTCCTGG
>DINJ01000209.1:262-498 GCA_002423665.1 Bacteroidetes bacterium UBA5543
AAATCGCCAACATCCTTATATGCCCCCTCAACAGCCGGCCGCCTGAACACCCTACCCGCAGTATCGATGTAGCGTGGCGGCGAGGTTCTGATGCTGGCAATGCCAAAGGGATAGAGCGCGAACGGATAAGTATATCCACGGTGCGGGTTTCCCTCACGTACAAACACAAACGAAGCTACCTCTCCGCTTTGCTCACTTACTACTTTCCAGCCATCATCGTCCTGAGCAATGTAGTA
>DINJ01000209.1:533-36891 GCA_002423665.1 Bacteroidetes bacterium UBA5543
GTTTGGAAACACACAACGTATCGAGTCGTACACCAATGGAAAGATCACCTCCCCGTTCTCGTCAACAACGCCCCATTTACCACCGCTCTTCACTATCAGGCCCCCATTGCAGCTTCTCATCACGTCATAGCTTTTTTTTGTGCCGCGCCTTTTGCCAAAGGCAGGTGATGTCCACTTCTTGTTGCGCCTTGTTACCAGCAATCCCTCGTAGGTTAAGTCGAGCTCATCATGAATAAAAGGAACCAGCTGTATGCCTGCTGTATCCAGCACACCCCACTTTCCAGCGCTATCCTGCGCACGGAAACAGAACCCTAATTCACGGGCAAAGCTGCGGTCTGTTTGTATTTTCTTGTAAACGGCAGGTATCACCTCCGTGCCGTCCATCTTTGACACCCCCATTCGCCCCTCAAGGGTGACCAACCAGAACCGCCCGCCTATACCAGCTAAGTCATCGTACCTGACCGGCATTACCTCTTTTCCCTTTAGATCGAGCACCCCTTCTTTGTTGTCTCTTGTCACAAAGATGTAGCTACTCCGCCATGTGTCGTTTTGCTCCGGCACACGTATCCCATCATAAACGCAAGGCAACAACAAACGTCCGGTGGTGTCATAAACGCCATGTTTTCTACCGGTGTCAAACTCTATATACCCGTCCAGAACGTACGGATGGTCGNNATCCTCACGTCGATTTAAGGAAGAAAAAAGAGTATCCTCATCGTAAAAATAAGAACCATAATTCAGGTAAGCGGCCATTCCTTTGTTTTGGAACGCGGAAAATACTTAGAGCAAACAAATACAGCATTCATCGACACAATGGTTCACTGACAATCCGTCTGCTTCGGGTTCGAGAATTCAAGAGCATTTAAAAACTGCAAAGGATATGCTGATGCATACCCTTTGAGGTTATAGTTCAATATTACCTACTTAGCCGATTGTTAAGCACCAGCATTACAATTCACCATCCAGTTGATACCATACCTGTCTGTGAAGCTGCCGAAGTATGCACCCCAGAACATATCCTGAAGCGGCATAGAAATAGTACCCCCTTCTGACAAAGCATCGAATATCNNGCCTGGTTTCTTCGCGTGTATCCGGCTCCAGGTTGGTGTGCATATTATTTCCCACATTCACTTTGAAGCCCATGCTTTCGGCAGCATCTGTACCCATCAGTACATGCCCACCCAAAATGGGCAGTTCAATGTGAATAACAAGCTGTTTATCCGCTTCACTCATTGCCGGCCCACCCTCTGGCAGGGGGGCATCTCCAAACCGCTGTATACCACCGGTGAACTCGCCACCAAATACTGTGCGGTAGAAATTGAATGCCTCCTCTGTAGTACCCGGGAAGTTGAGGTAAGTGCTTACTCTTGCCATGTTGTTTGTTTTTAGTTGTTTGCGAATTTGTTGTTGTGTCTGTATGTAGAGACTTAGTTTGTCTACGTTTTGTGTCAGGCCTTCGTCTGCCCTGAATGTCTTCACCACCTGTATAAATTGCTCTGCCGACTCAAATAGCATATGCCAGTGCAGCATAGTTTGTTGCCCCCTTGCTTCGAAGGTGATAGTAGCCATAAAGTGTGGGTCCGACACATGCTCGTATACCAATCTTTGCAACGGAACAACCTCTTTAAAGATAGTTTTGTTTTCGTAATCGGTGCCATCCGGCCCGTGCATTACCATATCCCACTCTCCACCCGATACTATATCCATTTTTGTGATGGTATTGGTGAAGCCATTCGGCCCCCACCATTGGCTGATGTGAGCCGGGTCGGTCCACACCTCCCACACCAGCTCCACAGGAGCATTCAGCAAGCGGGAAAGCCGCAGTTCCCTGTCTTCGGTACTACTTGTTTTTTTGTCCATCATTATTTCGTTTTGCTTGAAGTACTTCGAGATAATTTTCCAGAGCGTCCAACTTTGCATCCCAGAACCGCCTGTATTGTTCTACCCATTCAGACACCTCACTCAATCGCTCCAGCCGGGCCTCACAGTAGCGCTCACGCCCCTGTTGCCGCACATCTACCAACCCGCACTCTATCAGTATTTTCAGATGCTTGTATACCGCAGTCCGGCTCACATCAAAGTTGCCTGCCACTGCATTTACATTCAACGGCTTTTGCGAAACCATGTTGAGAATCTCCCTTCTTGTAGGGTCGGCTATTGCCTGAAATACATCCCGTCTTAAATTCATTGCGTAGCTATTTGACTACAAATATACATGTAGCCATTTAACTACGCAAATGTTTTGTGAAATTTTCTTAGTCTGATATGTTTACACTGGTGACATAACAGTCATGATACAAATGAAAGTGTATATTAGCTGTTGTAAAAAAGTTATGAAAACCACCATCTCAACCATACTCCTGGCATTAGCACCTGCATGCATTAATGCACAGGACGCCGATGATTACCTGGAAAGCATCAGGAATAACAGCGCAGCACTTACCGCATTTTTTTCGGCTATGCCCAAGGGCGGTGACCTGCACCATCATTACAGCGGCTCAATATATACAGAGACCTATGTAAACAGGGTCATCAACAACAACTACTACATCAACAGACATAGCTGCATAGTGGTAAAGGACACCACAGGGCAAGGTGGTGGCTTCGTAAAATTTGCCGTACTGGGTGATTCGCTACCGTATTACAGGCAGCAACTGATGCAGAAATGGTCTGTGAAAGACTATAACAATGTCAGCTACCCATCCGACAAACAGTTTTTTGAAACTTTCAGCTATTTTAAGGTAACAAGTAACGACAGCCTGAGACCGGGATTGCAGGAACTGAAAAACAGGGCTGTAAAAGAAAACGTCAGTTATATCGAAACCATGTTCACGGGAATACCCTGCAATATCAGCATGGCAGAGATGAGTAAATACGCCGTGGAATTGCGAAACGCACAAAACGAACGTGATGAGGCTAAAACCCAACAAATACTAGGCGATATATATACATGGCTGCAAACGCAAGATGTAAAAAGATATGCTGAGAGCTTTAACAGCAACTTAGTTGCATTACACAAGAATGCAGGAATGGACGATGAACGCTTTACCATGCGCTACCAGAACTATGTGGTGCGTGTGCGGGACCCGTTGACTGTATTCAGAAGCCTGGTGGTAGCATTTGAGTCTGCTGACAAAAGCCCGCTGGTGGTGGGTGTAAATATAGTAGCGCCTGAAAATGATGAAACATCGATGAACGACTACTGGCTGCATATGCAGATGTATAAATTCTGTCATGAAAAGTATTCTCAAGTAGAGTACGCTATGCATGCGGGTGAACTGGTATTAGGCATGGTGCAACCTGAAGAATTAACCTGGCATATATCGGAGGCTGTGTACACCGCCGGCGCCAAACGTATAGGACATGGTGTAGATATACCATATGAAACAAATGCATATCAGCTACTTAACTATATGGCAAAAAACAAAATTGCCGTTGAAATAAACCTGGTGAGCAATGAATTTATTCTCAACGTAAAAAAAGACCGGCACCCTATCAGTTTATACAAGCAATTCGGAGTGCCTATTGTCATCAGTACAGATGATGCCGGCGTGCTGCGTAGCAATATGACAGAACAATACGTATTACTTGCAAAGCGCTATCCTGATATTAAATATGGAGATATCAAACGTTTTGTATTCAATAGTATCAATTACTCATTTATTGAAGAAGATGCCGTAAAAGAAAAATTACGCAAAGACCTTAAGAAACGTTTCAGGGAGTTTGAACAAGAGATTGCGGATTTATCTAAACACTAAACCAACCGAATGTACCATTACACAAGTATTGCGCATTAAATCTTTCAGCCCTCAGCATTTCAGCAGCATGGGCTGAACGCCCACCGCCTTTGCCACATACCGTAACTATTTGCTTCGACCTAAACTCCTGTGTTATACCTGCCGGGAGTGTATCCAACGGAATATTTACCGCACCCTGAATATGTCTTTCAGCATATTCATCAGGGTTTCTTACGTCAATTATTAATAAGCTACCCGAATCAGCAGCCAGCAACTCCTGCAAGGTTTCGTTGGCAATGCAATCCTGTTGTATCATCTGTTTGTTTTGTACCTGTGAGCCAATCCCATATTTTCAATGAACCGTCATTCCGGCACCTCATCCTGAAATAGATAACGGCCGAAGACAGCAGCGTGAGCGCTCCTATGAAAATGATAGCAGCACTTATCCCGAAGAAATCGGCAATTACACCTGTTAGTATAGCCCCAATAGCGTAGCCGAGGTCTCTCCACAGCCGGAATATACCTATACTTTTAGCCCGGTCCTGCGGATGTGTATTTTCGGCCACAGTAGCCAGGAAGGTGGGGTATACCATAGCTGTGCCCCAACCCAATACTACTGATATAATGATAAAGTGGAACATGGTACCGGCAGCCGCCAACATGACAAGCGCCACAGCTTGCAGTAGCATTCCTGTGTACAGCATGTCTTTTTTACAAAATCTGTCCGCCATTTTCCCTGTGAACAATTGCCCTATGCCCCATACAGCAGGATATACTGCTGCGATAATTCCTATCTGCTGAATAGAAAAACCTTTGGATGCCAGTAGTACGGGTAAGATACCCCAGGTCATACCATCGTTCAGGTTGTTGATGAGACCTGCCTGTGTTACGCTTCCCAGGTTCCTGTTTTTCCAGGTTGTGTCCCAGAATATATTCTTCAACAGTGGCAGGTTATTGGTAGCTGTTTCTTTAGCCACATGGTGCTTAGTGTCCTTCACCAGGAATATGCTGAACAGCAATCCTAATATCACTAATATAATACCTATATAAAAAGGATAAGGCCTTACCCCCCACTCGCCGGCTATCCAGCCGGTAAGAAACGCAACGGCCGCTACTGCAATATAACCAGCAAATTCGTTGAGCCCCATAGCAAAGCCGCGCTGTTTTTCACCTACCAGGTCTATTTTCATTACTACCGTGCTGGACCATGCCAGACCCTGATTGATACCAAGAAGTACATTGGCAGCAATTACCCAGTTCCAATCGGTGGCATATATAAGTATAAAGGGCACAGGAATACCGGCAACCCAACCTGCAACCAGGAGGTTTTTTCTACCGAACCTGTTGGCCAGCGCACCAGTATAATAATTGGTAACGGCTTTAACAATGCCGAATACTACAATAAAGGAAAGCAACGCTGTTTTTGCGGCGATGGCAAACTCCTGCTCTGCCATTTGCGGCAGTATCGACCTCTCCAGCCCAACCATTCCGCCTACAAATGCATTAACCAGTACCAGCAAAAAAAACTGGTAGCGGTTTTCTTTCAGGCCTAATTTCACTTCGTTACCCATAGCGTCTGACCGTGTGTATTACAATTCAGCTTTAATTTTGAGTAACAACTTATTTTGTTGTTCCAGGTTATCTATCAACACCTCGCGCATCAGTTGGCAGGCCATGTATACTTTATCTGAGCTTAGTGAGTAATAATTACACCTGCTATCTTTCCTCACATTCAATACACCTGCGCTTACCATCTGAGATAAGTTTTGAGAAAGGGCAGATTTAAGCCCTCCTGTCCGCTCCAGTATATCAGAGAAGCACAACTCGCCATTGCTGAGTATCTCTACCACATGCACCCTTACGGGGTTGGCCAGTGCTTTACATACATCTGCATGTAACTGATATATATGTTTACTATCCATAGTTTAATTGTTCACAAAATTATGAACAATTAAACCAAATCGGAATAAGAATGATTGATATTTGTATAAGCAGCCTATTGTGGCTGTATTTTTTGCATTTTTATTTTTTTATTTTGAGCAATCCCCCTACCTTTGCCGTCCAATTCTCAATATTGCTCTTATAAAGATCGTATTTGGGAGAACAGCCCGGCGTAAAAGCAGGGTCATTCGTTAAAACCAAAAATTAAAAAAATGGCAAAAGAAATCAGTGCCTTTGTAAAGCTGCAATGTAAAGGCGGCCAAGCCAATCCGGCGCCACCAATCGGCCCTGCACTAGGTGCGAAAGGTGTGAACATTATGGAGTTCTGCAAGCAATTCAACGCTCGTACGCAGGACATAATGGGGAAAGTACTTCCCGTAGTTATCACAGTATTTGCTGACAAGTCTTTCGAGTTCATCATCAAAACTCCGCCTGCTGCGGTACAGTTGATGGAAGCTGCTAAGAAGCAGAAAGGTTCTAAAGAACCTAACCGCGTAAAAGTAGGTAAGGTAACCTGGGACCAGGTGAAGGCTATAGCAGAAGATNNATAAAATGGCGGACCTGAACTGCTTTACCATAGAGAGCGCAATGCGCATGGTGGCAGGCACAGCCCGTAGTATGGGATTCACAGTAGAGGGCGCAGCTCCCTGGGATAATTAATCCATTGGTTCACCTTATTTAAAACATTGTAGCAATGGCAACATTAAACAAGAATAGGAAAGCTGCAGAAGCTAAAATCGATAAAACAAAGCAATACTCGCTGACAGAAGCTGCGGGTATGATGAAAGATATTAACTGTACTAAGTTTGACAGCTCGGTAGATGTACACATCCGCCTGGGCGTTGACCCTAAGAAAGCAGACCAGGCCATTCGTGGCACTGTAAGCCTGCCTCATGGTACAGGTAAAACCAAGCGCGTACTGGTACTTTGTACTCCTGATAAAGAAGCAGAAGCAAACGCTGCAGGCGCTGACCACGTAGGACTGGATGAATTTATCCAAAAGATAGAAAGCGGCTGGACTGATGTAGACGTAGTGATAGCTACCCCGTCTGTAATGCCTAAAATAGGTAAACTGGGTAAAGTNNCAAAATCGACAAAGCCGGTATCATCCACGCATCTGTAGGCCGTGTATCTTTTGAGCCGAACAAACTGGCTGAAAACGCACAGGAACTGATAAACACACTGGTACGTATGAAACCAGCTACTGCTAAAGGCGTATACCTGAAGAGCATAAGCATGGCGAGTACCATGAGCCCGGGCTTGACTATTGATACTAAAAGTGTAGCATCGTAAAAAGTGAAAACGAAAGGTTTATTCATCCTTTAAAAAATTAAGCAATGGCAATGACAACTGAACAAAAAGGAGAAGTAATTGAGGTGCTGAAGGGTAAGTTTTCCCAGTACAACAACTTCTATATAACAAATACAGAGTCGCTGACGGTTGAGCAGGTAAACAAACTGCGCCGCCTGTGCTTTGAAAAGAATGTGGAAATGACTGTGGCTAAAAACACACTCATCCGCAAAGCAATGGAACAACTGGACGCAGAGCGTTACAATGGTTCTTTCGATTCACTGCATGGTGTTACCGCATTGATGTTTTCTGAAAGCGCAAAAGAGCCTGCACTGATTATCAGCTCTTTCCGCAAAGACGCTAAAAGCGACAAGCCTGTACTGAAAGCGGCTTTCATCAACGGCGATATGTTTGTAGGTGACAACCAACTGGCTGCCCTTACAAAAATCAAGAGCAAAAACGAGCTCATCGGCGAAGTTATCGGCTTGCTGCAATCTCCTGCTAAGCGTGTTATCGCAGCTTTGTTGCACCACCACGAGAATGGCGGTACAACTGCTGCTGAAGCATCTGCACCTGAAGCTCCGGCTCCTGATGCACCTGCTGAAGACGCACCGGCAACAGATGCACCTGCAGCTGAATAATATACCGGCCGGGTACAAAGCGGCAAAATTAATTTAGGCTTCCAAGTCAGACATATAAATAACATTTTTTAAAACATTAAAAACGATAATAAAATGGCGGATATTAAAGCATTAGCCGAACAATTAGTAAGCCTGACTGTAAAAGACGTACAGGAACTGGCTGACGTATTGAAAGCAGATTACGGTATAGAGCCAGCTGCTGCTGCTGTAGTAGTAGCTGCAGGCGGAGAAGGTGGTGGCGCTGCTGCTGCTGAAGAGAAAACATCTTTCGATGTAATCCTGAAATCTGCAGGTGCTAACAAACTGAACGTTGTAAAAATAGTGAAAGACCTGACCGGCCTTGGCTTGAAAGAAGCTAAGGAAATGGTAGATGGCGCTCCTAAGAACGTGAAAGAAGGCGTTAGCAAAGCTGAAGCTGATGACATCGCTGCTAAGCTGAAAGAAGCTGGTGCAGAAGTTGAAGTAGCTTAATTCTTACCAAAAGAATAAAAAGAAAAAGCCCCGTATTAAACGGGGCTTTTTCTTTTTGCCATGATAATGTAAAACCAATACCGGTAATAACATAATAACACACAGGGAGAGTTAATATTGTAAGTGCATCGGATTATATCTGTAAATTGTTATGATATTTAGCCAGAGCTGCCTACTGTATGAAAAAAAGACTTATCTCAATATATATTATCCCCTTATTACTCATCAACCTTTACGGAAGTGCGCAGCAATTCATAGGTCTCAACACAACAGCCTATTCGTCCATACAGCACATGGCAACCAATCCTGCCTGGGTATGCAGTGCCGGAGATGGCATGGAAATAATGCCCTTCTCAACCAATATGCTTGCGGGCACTAATGCCTACTATTTCTATAAAAAATTTATATTCAATGGATTTAACGGGCAGGCTATAGAAGGAAAGGATTACCTGAGGGATCCTCAAACATACCAGAAACACATGTGGGCAAACATGGAAATAAATGGCCCCGCAGTATCATTTACTTATAACAAGGAGCACCATTTAGGAGTGTTTACCCGAGCCAGACAACTGCACAGGGCAGGAAATATTACGAGCGGAGAATTCAGGTTATTAGGCCAGGAGTTACCGGAAACATACTCAGGCAACCCGGTCACATTTACCAAGGCCGGCTACTCAACCCACACATTTGCAGAAGTGGGGTTTACATATGGCAGGGTATTGCATAACGACTACTTTAACAGGCTGAAAGGTGGAGTTTCTGTAAAATACCTGATGGGCTTTGTTGCCGGTAGTGTTTACACAAACGAATTAAACTATATAAATGACGGGGACAGTATTAGTCTGAAAGGAGACATTAATGTATTATATACACATAACATCGGGCCATTCATTGACAATAATGCACAAAACGACCTCACGTCATGGTATCAACGAGCCGGCAGGTGGGGTCTTGGCTTGGATATAGGTGCGCAATACGAATATCACCCGGACAGCAACCCAAACCTGCCTACCCCCTACCTCTTCAGCATATCAGCGTCTCTTACTGACATAGGGGGCATTAGTTATATAGCTGATACCGGTAGTGGAAATTATGACTTGAATATCCGTACAGACACTTCAAAACTTGTAAAACAATCTTTCGAAGGCATCAATGAATACATGATGAAACTGGAGAGCGATACACTTCTGAAAAACGGCGAGNNATTCAGAATGGGCTTGCCTACAGCATTCAGGCTGAGTGCAGACTATAACGCCGGCAACAAGATAAACTTCGCATTGAATATGTTGCTGAACCTAAGAGGCAATGGAGGTGACAGGTACAGGCCAGCCTATGTCAGCTACATCAACATTACTCCTGGCTATGGAGGCAAAAATTTCCAGGTAGGAATGCCTTTTACCCTAATTGGTTACCAAACATTTGCTATTGGCGCTATAGTTCGATTTGGCCCGTTTTATATTGGTTCTACATCGGCTCTCACTTCAATCATGAGCACTAAAATAAAATACATTGATGGCTATGCAGGCCTGGTTTTAAAGTTCAGAAACGAACAAAGAAGGTATTAAAAAAGGCTTCCGATACGGAAGCCTTTTTTAATAATTTATTCAATTCCTTAATTATACAAATACTGTATGTACTCAGCAGGAACCGGGAAATTAATTTTCTCGAAATAGAAATTGCTGAACTCCATAGAAATCGTATCCTCGAAATTCTCTTCAGGCAATATCCTGTAGAATTTACCAAACATATACCCTCTCATATTACCGCCTTCATTTCCTATTATGTTGAAAGTAGAATAGCCAACACCTTTTGCTGTGTTTGCAGTATAAGTCTTATATATTTTCCTACCCGCCAGGTCGACACGGCTTGTCTCTAACATAACGAAATTTATCTGCGGCATGAAGGTATCAGCAGTTACATAGTATGTGTCTACGCCATTGAATGTTCCATCAGCAAAGGAAATTCGCAGTGTGCGGTGGAAAATACTGTCATCCTTTACTCTGGCAACGAAGTGCGTTACCGAATTTGTATCTACATAATAAAATGCAGGAGCAAACAGCAGTTTCTTATTATTTATCCTGGATTCAATAGAACCCAAATACACATTTGCACCGCTATTGGGGTCAAGAGGATTAAGGCCGCTACTATAATCAGTATCCGGATGCGCATCGTAAGGGCCATTGTTGCATGAATAAAGTGCCACAGCAGCTCCCAAAATCAAAGCAGTTCCAATCAGAAATTTTTTCATAGGAATTTATTACAGCTATAAAGATAATAATCCGCTGATAAAATCAAAATACCGCGTTTATTCTAAATCGTTTTTTTTACCTCCATCAGGCTGATATTCAACTCGTCAAGCTGTTTTTTGTCAACCGATGACGGGGCATCCGNNAAAGTCCCGGATTGACTCCTGGCCGCCTAAAAGGGCGCAAAGCCTGTCGAAACCAAGGGCTATACCTCCATGAGGTGGGGCGCCATATTCAAACGCCCCAAGCAGGAAGCCAAACTTTTCCTGGGCTTCCTCTTTGCTCATACCCAATGTCGCGAACATCTTTTCCTGCATATCGCGCTGGAAGATACGGATTGACCCACCTCCTATCTCGGTGCCATTCAGCACCATATCATAGGCGTTGGCCTTGATATCTGCGTATTTTTCAGGCATTCCCAACCATTCGGCATGTTCAGGAATGGGGGATGTAAATGGATGGTGCCGGGCCACCCAGCGGTTTTCTTCAGGGTCGTGCTCCAGCAAAGGGAAATCTGTGACCCAAAGCGGCTTATACACGGCATTATCCCTAAAGCCGAGGCGGTTACCCATCTCCAGGCGCAGCTCGCTCATGGCCTTGCGGGTACGGTCTTCCCCGCCAGCCAATACCAATATCAAATCGCCGGCTCCTGCATTACAGAATTCGGCCAGTTCTTTTTGTTGTGCTTCAGCCAGGAACTTGTCTACGCTGCTTTTGTATGTACCGTCAGTATTGCATTTCACATAAATAAGCCCTGTCATGCCTATCTGCGGGCGTTTTACCCATTCAGTCAGTTCGTCCAGTTGCTTACGCGTATATTCAGACGTCCCGGGCACTGTAATGGCTAAAATACTTTCAGCTTCAGAGAAAACTTTGAAATCCACGCCATTCAATACATTGCAATGCACTTCTCCTTTTGCCTTGCAGTTATTGATGGTCATACCGAAACGGATGTCAGGCTTGTCATTACCATAGCTCCACATAGCATCGTCCCAGGTCATACGTGGGAATGCATCTGTAAATTCCAGGCCTTTCACTTCTTTCAGTACAAACTTCATCAATCCTTCAAAAGTCTGCAATATATCTTCCTGTTCCACAAAGCTCATCTCGCAGTCTACCTGTGTGAATTCGGGCTGCCTGTCGGCACGCAGGTCTTCATCGCGGAAACACTTCACCACTTGGAAATACCTGTCATAGCCGCTCACCATCAATAATTGTTTGAAGGTCTGCGGGCTTTGGGGCAGTGCATAGAATTGATTAGGGTTCATACGCGATGGGACAATAAAATCGCGCGCTCCTTCAGGAGTAGATTTTATCAGGAACGGGGTTTCTATTACCATAAAACCCAGCGTATCCAGGTAATTCCTGATTGCCCGGTTTACCTTATAACGGTGCTCCAGGTTGCGGCGCAATGGTGTACGCCTCAGGTCCAGGTAGCGATATTTCATCAGCAACTCATCGCCACCGTCGGTTTCCTCTTCTATAGTAAACGGCGTTACCGCAGATTTGTTCAGAATCTTGTACTCAGTCACCTCTATTTCTACATCACCCGTAGGTATTTTCGGGTTCTTATTACTACGCTCTAATACTATACCCGTAGCCTGAATGACGAACTCGCGCCCCAGGGGTGCATTATCCAGCGTGCTGTTAAACTTTTCGTTGAACAACAATTGGGTGATACCATAGCGGTCACGCAAGTCAACGAAAGTAATAGCACCAAACTTCCTGACAGTCTGTACCCAGCCGGACAACACGACCTGCTCATTTACATTATTGACCCGTAACTCACCACACGTATGCGAACGATACATAATATTGAACTTTAAAAAACTGGTGCAAGATAACCCTTAATCAACGATTGTTGATAAATCCTGTTTATAATAAATAGGGGAATAACTAACTTTCATTGTCAGTTACATATACCTAAACGTAAATCTGTGCCGCGACTTAACAAAAAGAAAAAAATACTCATAAGTATTGCAACAGTCGTACTGGCGGCCTTGATAATAGCCGGGTATATAGTGNNCATACACAAAGCATTGCCGGCAGCAGTAGCCGACGCCACCGACAGCCTGTACCGTGTATCTGTAAAAAATGTTTCCATCAATATCCTCAACCGCAGCGTGACACTAAAGGGCTTGCACCTATGGGCCGACAGTAGTGCGGTAGCACAACACAGGAAAGACAGTACCGCTAAGTCAATATACCTGGATATAAAAGTGCCACGCCTTACCGTGAGTGGCATCATGTGGGACAGGCTTACCGGCGGCGAAGGTTATAGTTGTGATGTATTTTCAATAATAAAACCGGAAATAGCCATTTACAAAACAGATAGTATATTGACTATTTACGACACAACAGCACCGGCATCGATAGAACGTGAATTTTCAGCAGGCACCATCAAACTGACTAAAGGGAACATCAACTATGCATTTTGTAATTTAAGCGACACCAACGCCCTGAAATTTAAAGGCTGTAACATCGTTTTGCACGATTGGGAACTGAGCAATGAAAGCCTGGATGACAAAGGGCGAATTTTACTGGCTGAACACCTCGAAGCAGACATCAATAAGCTTTCATACACCCCATATAAATCAAATTATATTGTAAGCGCCAATACAATAAGCTACAATACAGATAACAATAACCTGACCGCCCGTGACCTGCAACTATTGCCGGAGTATACCGATGAAGAAATGTTCCGCAGGATGAGTTCTCAAAAAGAGATTTACAGGCTTCAGTTCCCAACTGTAGAATTAGCAGGGATAGACAGGAGCAAGCTAATGCATGAAGGCCAACTCTTTGCATCAGCTATATACCTTAATCACACAAAGTTGGAAATACTGATGAACCGAATGCTACCACCTAACCCAAAAAGCAAACTTGGCAACTACCCCAACCAACTGCTGTATAAGCTGAAGCTGCCTGTACATATACCCAAGCTGAAAATAAACAACGGTAGCCTTACATACTCAGAGATTGTTGAAAAAACAGGCAAAAAAGGAACCATCAACTTTACAGATGTAACCGGCAGTATTTCTCATATCACCAACATACCTGAATATGTAGCGACTGCGAAACATGCAACTGTAACACTCGCGGGGAAGTTTAATAAATACACGGACATAAAAGCTACCTTCCACTTTCTGCTGAACGACCCTGCAGGCAGCTTTACAGTATCTGCCAATATGGGCGCTCTTCAAGGCAGGCAAATCAACGAACAGACCAAGGCATTCTCTATGATTGAGATAAAATCTCTGAATGTGAAACATATGAACCTGCAGCTGTCCGGTAATGAAAGCCATGCTAAGGGAGAGTTTATGCTATTGTATAACAACCTGGGCATACGGATATTGAAGAAGCCTGAAAAAGAGGAAGATGGCAAACGAAAAAAGGGGTTACTGACTTTTATTGCCAATAACATGGTGCTGTACTCTAACAATCCCATGCCCGGCGAACAAGTGCGTAAAGTGCAGACTGATGTAAAGCGGGATGAAATGAAATCATTTTTCAACCTGGTATGGAAGAGCATATTGCAAGGTGTGCAGGAAACCACTATCAGAGATATGGAAGTAATAGACTGGGTGCGCAACAATGAGCAGGAAGCTGCTGACAAAAACACACAGATAAGAGAGTTCTTTACCAAAGACCGTGAAGGCAGAAAAGAGCGAAGACAACGGAGAAAAGAAAGGGAACAAAGCNNGCCCACTTGTCGGCCTGCTCCTGAATTATCATTGACGTGGGCTTGCCCGCGCCGTGTCCCGCCTTGGTTTCTATTCTTATCAATGTGGGCTTGCCGCAACTTTGCGCTGACTGTAATGCCGCTGCAAACTTGAATGAATGTGCCGGCACCACCCTGTCGTCGTGGTCGGCTGTAGTAACCATGGTAGCGGGGTAACAAGTACCTTCCTTTACATTGTGAACAGGCGAATATTTCAACAGATATTTGAACATTTCTTCGCTTTCATCTGCTGTACCATAGTCGTACGCCCAGCCGGCACCGGCTGTAAACTTATGGTAACGCAGCATATCTAAAACACCTACCGCAGGGAAGCATACCTTAAACAATTCAGGGCGCTGCGTCATGCAAGCGCCCACCAACAGTCCGCCGTTAGACCCTCCCGCTATAGCCAGGTAGTCGGTAGACGTATATTTCTCATCTATCAGATATTGAGCGGCAGAAATGAAATCGTTGAATACATTTTGCTTCTGCATTTTAGTACCCATATTGTGCCATTCGTCGCCATACTCACCGCCGCCACGCAGGTTGGCCACAGCATATACGCCACCATTTTCCATAAACACCAGGTTGCTGACGCTGAACGACGGAGTAAGGTTAACATTAAACCCGCCATAGCCATACAACAGTACGGGGTTCTTTCCTGTCAGCTTCATTCCCTTTTTGTAAGTGATAATCATTGGGACTGAAGTACCGTCAGGATAAGAAGGATAAAACACCTGCTTGCTTTCATACTGTTCGGGGTCAAACTTCACGCCCGACTTTTTATATATCTCAGACTTACCACTTTTTATATCGTATTTGAAAATTGTAGGCGGATATACATAAGATGTGAAGCTGTAATACAATTCTTTCTCTTCCTTCTTGCCACCGAAACCAGAGGCTGTACCAAGGCCGGGTAACTTTACTGTTCCCATCTCCTGGCCATTCAGGTCGTATTGCTTCACTTCTGACACTGCATCCTTCAGGTAGGTGATAAACAACCTGCCGCCACAGCTCGACACACTCATCGGGTATAGGCTTTGAGGTATTAATGGTTGCCAATAATCAATAGCCGGGGTAGCTGCTTCAGTAACCGCTACCCTCCTATTGGAGGCATCCTGGTTGGTAAGAATATACAACTTTCCACCTTCTGCATAAACTACGTCATGTTCATTGTCAAAACCGGTAACCATAGGTACGATAGGCGCGTTTTCTACTTTAAGGGACTGCAGGTACAGTTCATTACCATATGTGGCATTGGCGGCTGAAATTACCAGGTATTGCTGGTCTTCGGTAACATGGCCGCCTATGTATCGCCTGGGGGTTTCCGTGCCGCCAAATATCAATTTGTCGGTATTTTGAGCCGTACCCAGCTTATGGAAGTACAGCTTGTGGTGTTGCGTCTTTCCTGACAACTGGCTGCCTTCTTTCGGTTTGTCATAACTGCTGTAATAAAAACCTTCGTTATTTTTCCACGACAAACCACTGAATTTAACATCCATCAGTGTGTCATCCAGCATCTTCATTGTAGCCGTTTCCAACACAATTACCTTACGCCAGTCGGAGCCGCCTTCAGAAATTTGGTAGGCGCACATTGAGCCATCCTTTGTAAAACTGATACCCGCCAATGACGTTGTACCGTCTTTTGAGAACTTATTAGGGTTAAGAAAAATCTCAGGCTTACCGTTACCTTTTTGCCTGTACAGTATATACTGGTTTTGCAATCCGTCGTTTTTATAAAAATATGTGTAATCCCCCTCTTTAAACGGTGCACTGTACTTTTCGTAGTTCCATAATTCCGTCAGCCTCTTTTTTATTGCATCGCGGAAAGGGATTTTCGACAAGTAATCCTGTGTCACCTTATTCTGGCGTTGTACCCAATCTTTCGTATCTTCAGACAAATCATCTTCCAGCCAACGATAAGGGTCTTCTACCTTGGTGCCGAAATAGGCATCTGTAGTGGCGGCCTTCCTTGTATCGGGGTACTGCCCCTTAAAGGCAGCCTGGTCCTGTGCATTCATATTTATTGCCAATGATAATAAGAATGTGCAAATTGAAACTTTTCTCATCCTGAAAAAGTATTGTTTTTGAAATAATATCTGTAAAAACAGCTACTAATTTAAGGTTGATTTAGTGAACTAGCCTGTCTGACACATAAAATACCCTGAAAAATCACGCATTCCGGTGTTTTGCCATGTCATTTATTAACAAAACCATACATAGGATATGGAATAAAGCGTGTTATTTTTGTATGCGCTTTTGGGCCATAAACAATTGTTTCTGAGAAGGTTTCTTAAAATATTACAATATACAGCCATTGGTTTCATCAGCCTTATATTGCTGGTAGTGTTATTATTGAACCTAACCTCTGTTCAAAACTATGTTACGAAGGAAGTAGCGGGCCGACTCGCCAAACAACTCAACACTACTATCAGCATACAGCATATACGGCTTGACTTCCTTAATCAACTGAAAGTAGAAGGTGTGTATATTGCCGACAAGCAAAATGATACATTGCTTTATGCGGGAGCTATCCATTTTCGTATTACCGACTGGTTTATATTCAGGAAGGATAAACCGGTGATAAAATATATAGGACTGCACAACGCCTATGCCAACCTGCACCGAACCGCCGAGTCCGACGAATGGAACTACCAGTTTATTATAGACGGCTTCAGCAGCAGTGAAAAAAAACCTTCAAAACAGGAAGGCACAGCTATTGACATAGACCTTAAAGAGGTAGACCTTGGGAATGTACGTTTTTACATGGACGATGCCTGGGTAGGTAGTGATATGGATTTTGAAGTAGGCAGTTTTCATATTGATGCTGACAAAATCGACTTCAAGGAAAAAGCAATTGAGATAGACAATATCAGCGCGACTACTGCAAAAATCATGTTGCGCGACTATGAGGGAGGACGTCCGCCAAAACCAAAATCGAACATACCTAAACCGATTGACACTGCTGCCTTCAACCCGGGCATGTGGAAGGTAACAGTTTCAGATATTGAACTGGATGATTGTTATTTCAGTTTTGACCATATCAAACGGGAACCATTACCCGGTGAGTTTGACCCCTCACATATTCATGTCAGCAACATCAATATTGATGTAGATGACGTAAGTATCATTGGAGATACACTCACAGCCGAATTAAACAACCTATCAGCTAAAGAAAGGAGCGGGATAGTAATAAAAAAGATGGATGCAGATGTACGGGTTTCTCCTAACGAATCCATCTGCAAAAACCTGTACCTGGAAACAAATAACAGCAAACTGGAAGACTATTACGCCATGCATTACGACCGCTTCCCCGATTTTATTGATTACATCAACAAGGTGGAAATGGTTGTCAACCTGCAGCAGTCAAAAGTAGATGTACGGGATATTGCATATTTCGCTCCGGTATTACGTCAATACCCTGCCGTCATAACAGTCTCAGGCAAGGCAAGGGGTACAGTAGCAGACATAGAAGGAGAGAACCTATACCTGAATGACGGCTTAACGACTATAAAAGGCAACCTGACTATGGAAGGACTGCCTGATATTGATAATACATTCATCTACTTTTATGATGGTGAGCTGGCTACCAGTGGCGAAGGCCTGAGCAGGTACGCCCCATCATTAAGGAAAAATGAAGCCATGGACATCAATGCCATTACCAGGGCGCAGTTTAAAGGAGATTTCAGGGGATACATCAGCAACTTTGTAGTTAATGGTACGATAAGCAGTAATCTTGGAACAATAGTATCGGATGTATCCATGAAAATGCCGGGCGGCAACAGTACTAAATTTGAGGGTAGTGTAACTGCTACTGAATTGCAACTGGGCAAGCTGCTGCGCGAACCTGACTTGGGCAGCATAACGATAAACGGCGATGTAAATGGCCTGCTGGACAACAACGGCAATACCATATCGTTCAAAAGCAACATCAACAAAATTGAGTACAAAGGCTATCCCTACACCGGCATAGTAGTGGATGGAAAACTTGAAAAAGACAAATTTACAGGCGATCTGCTGATAGCTGACTCAAACGTTGCCATGGGTTTTTACGGCATTGCCGATTTCAGTGATGACAGGATAAGGATTAACGCGAAAGCCAACCTGCTGCAGAGTAACCTTACAGCATTAAAACTGGTGGATAATGACCAGGTCAACCTTGTGGCGGACTTTGACCTGGATTGGGAAGGTACCGGCATCGATGACTTTACAGGTTATGCTAAGCTGTACAATATTGATTTAAGACGAAATGACCACAGGCTTGACCTGGACTCAGTATATGTGCAAGCAACCCAGGATGCAAATGGCACTAAACAGATGTCCATTAAGAGTAACGCATTCACCGCTCAAATGGAGGGCAAATACCAGCTAAGTACCTTACCCCGGTCTATGCAATATTATGTAGCAGGATATGTACCCAACTACATAAAAACACCTGACAAGGCTGCACCGGAACAAGACATCAATTTCACCCTGGTGACGCATGACCTTGATAGCCTGTTTGGTGTATTAGCCCCATTCATGTCCGGCTTCAACAACACAACAATAAACGGCAACCTGAATACCACCAACCAGCAACTGACTTTTGATGCAGAGATACCTTATGGAGTAATAAACGGCATCTCCTTTACCAATACCAGTATAATATCCAAAGGCAACTTCAAAACCCTTACACTCAATGCCAATGCAGGACGTGTAGCGTTCCCCGACACATCCATGAACGGGACAATCAAACTTAACACCTCATTAGGCAACGATAAGATTGTATTTAATATCACAACTACCTCTCGCAACGCATTCGGAGATGCGACCATCAGAGGCCAGGCCGTTGCATATGGCGATACACTGGAAGCTACTTTTCAACCCTCTGAATTTTTCATGAACAAGAAAAAATGGGACATAGCGGGTGGCAGCAAGATAATATTCACGGAAGATTTCCTTTCAATAAATGATCTTTTTATAAGATCTGGCAATGAGCGGATAGGCATACAATCTGATAACAATGGATTGCTGCAGAGAATTACCATTCAAATAAGCGAACTAAATGCATCTGAAATAGCCGATGTAAGCGGATTTTCTGATTTTGACAATAAGGGTAGTATCAATGGCAATATTAATATTGACAACTTATTTACAGCATTAACAATATCTGTAGACGTTAAAGCATCAGGTGTTGTTATGGGAAAGGACACTATTGGAAACATAAATATTGCCGGATATTACGATGAAAGCAAGAAGATATTGGTATTGGAGCCTACTACAGGTATTTTCTATCGCGACAGGACATTAACCGTAACAGGGAAACTTGCTTTTGACAACTCGCAATCTCATAAAATTGATGGCGAAATCAATCTGCATAACACTCAACTATCTATATTGAATCCCTTACTTGCCGGATATGTAAGCAATATCAAAGGAACACTGGATGGTAAAGTAACCATAAAAGGTGTATCGCACACACCGGACATTAGCGGTCGGGTTTTGATAAGTAACACGGGTTTGCACATTGACTTTCTGGGCACCGACTATGAGATACCCAAAGGAAGCATATTAGTCAACAACAACGAAATAAGTCTGAGCGGGCTTACCGTACATGACAGGTTTAACAATACAGCCGACATTACAGGCGGTATTCGTCATAGAAACCTGGACAAGATGACCCTGAACATCAGAGCGTCTTCTCCTAAATTTGAAGTTATAGATCTTAAATCTAACGAAAGCGAATTATTCTACGGCAATCTTGTAGCGGGATTTGAAAGCCTGACTGTTACCGGTCCATTTGACAATATAAATATGCGTATCACCAAGGCTAAGCCAGCTCAAAAATCTCATCTATATCTGCCTATCAGCACCGAATCAAATGAACTTGGAGCTTACAGCTACATCAGCTTTAAACAAAACGGCGATAGCAACAAAACAGCAGTAAAAAAAGAAGCCAGCAAACTAAGCATATATATAGATGCGGCCCTGACACCTTTGGCAGAGATAACAATGATTATGGACCCATCTACCGGTGATGCTATTAATGCCAAGGGTACGGGTAATATCAGTATGGAAATACCCCCGAACAATGACATTCGCATGTATGGCAACTACTCCATTGAAGATGGCAATTATACCTTCACCTTACCACAGTTGTTCTTTAAGCGAAAATTTTTGCTCCAAGGGGGCAGCCTGATACAGTTTGTAGGGCCCATTGACAATACACAGCTGAGTGTAAACGGCATATACAAAACCAAGGCAAGGCTATACGATCTACTCGATGCAAAAGAGAAGGCGCTTATAGACGATCTTGGCGAACGAGAAGCAACGCAAGCCAAAATATCACGTGACATAGATGTGATATTAAATATGCGAGGCAGCCTTGGCACACCAGAGCTGGACTTTAGAATAGAATTACCTGACCAGGGTGCCGCAGGAACAATAGCCTATAAGAAACTGGAACTGGTGAACCAGAACGAAAGGGAAAGGTTCAACCAGGTAGCATCACTGTTATTGGTCAACACCTTTATACCTGCCGAAGGAAACTTTAGCGGAGGCGCATCTGCAGGTGTAGTAAATAATATCAGTGATATATTTTCAGGCACTGCATCATCACAACTTACCAACCTGGTAAATAAATTGACAGGTAACGATAATATATCCATCAATCTTAAATACCAAAACTACAGTTTCAACGAAGCCGGCACTGCAAGTGGCTCATCTACACGCAGTGCCCTGTCTTTAGGTTATTCTCAAAGCCTGTTTAAGGACAGGCTGACAGTAGAGGTAGGCAGCTCAGTAGACTGGGGCAAACCAACATCCAGCAATAATAGTAGCAGCAACTTCAACCCGGTAGGAGACTTCCGGCTGAATTACCTGATTAAAGAAGGCAGCAATTTCAGGGGTAATATATTCAGAACCAGTAGTTACGACGTATTGGCTGACCAGAATATCACACGCGGCGGATTCGGTTTGTCATACAGAAAATCATTCAATAGCTTCCGGGACTTGTTTGGCAAATCAATGGAAGAACGCAGAAAAGAGGTAGAGCAAAAGCTATCCGACACCTCATCCGTCGGCGGCACACAATAGCGATACTATTTTGCGGCTTGCACGCAATACATCTCCAGCATATCAGCAATAGCATCCCAGCCAAATCCTGATTGAATAACCTTGGTTCCTTTTTTTCCTACCGCAGACCTCATTTCTTCGTCGGACAATAATTCAATGACAGAATCTGCAAATGCCGACGGGTTAGTTTGCATAATCGCCCCCTCTCCACTAACAATTCCTNNAAGCCAATATCAGAACATACAACCGGCACCCCCATAGCCATGGCTTCAAGTACTTTATTTTGCGTTCCTGCCCCGAAACGCAGTGGAGCTACAACTACACTGGCTTCATTATATACCAATGACAAGTCTGGAATAAAACCTGTAATCTTTACATTATCTGATGCCAGTTGCAACACCTTACTTACCGGCCTTTGTCCCGCAATAATAAATTGTGTTTCCGGGAACTTTTTAAGCACTAAGGGAAAGATATCCAGAACAAAGTATTGAACCGCATCTACATTGGGAGCATAATCCATATTGCCGGTAAAGAGCAAGGTGTGATTGTGGCTGTAATCATGGTTTCCTGCTTTAAAAGTATCCAGGTCTACACCATTGGGCAGTAGTTTCAGGTTTGTTATTCTCTGTTCCTTCTCCAGGTATTCCTTATCTTCTGCCGAGCAAACCAATGACAAATCATATTCCGTCATCACTTGTTCATACCGAAGCAACCTCCTGTACTCAATAGTAGTAAACAATTTCACAACAGGATTACTAACCGCCTTCAACCTGCGTTGCCAGTACAGCGAAAACGCATCGGGCATATCAAGAATGCGCGGCAGTGTATTATTATCAGACAGATAAGGAGCCATACGCAAATGCTGAACATGTACCACATCGAACTTATCCCGGAGTAAGACATCCTGCAATTTGCGTCTCATAGATGCTGACTGAAAATACAAAACCTGGAGCGGAGTTTTTTTCCAGATTGCCTGCACGCAATTGAGGGCGGATTTCCACTTGGGCAGATAAACAAAATGTACTTTCGTGAAAATTTTTTCGAGTTCCTCTTTGTACGTGAGGTCTTCCCCTGTCTGCGCAAAGGTGAGCAAGTGCAATTCATGCCTGCCCTTTAGCCTTTTGGCAAGGTTGTATATTTTCAGTTTATCTCCCCTGAAGGGCGGAAAAGGTGTCCTGTTTGCTAAAAAAAGGATTTTCAATTTACAACAGCTTTATACGCAGCTACTATTTCAGTATTTCGTGACCCAATTTATCACGTTTGGTCTGCAAATAAAACTCATTGTGCGGATTAGGGCATATTTCAATGGGTACATTTTCTACTATTTCCAACCCATAGCCTGATAAACCGGCCCTCTTTCGAGGATTATTCGTCATCAGCCTTATTTTACTTACGCCCAGGTCCCTGAGTATTTGTGCTCCTACGCCGGAATCTCTCTGGTCGTTTTGGAAACCCAATGCCAGGTTAGCTTCCACAGTATCTTTACCTTCCTCTTGCAGCTTGTAGGCCTTCAGCTTATTCATAAGCCCTATTCCCCTGCCCTCCTGATTCATATACAACACAATACCTTTCCCTGCCNNGTCTTTTATTGATATTATTTTCAGGTCAAACTTTTTCGCAATCTCCATAAGTTGCGGTAGTCTGGCCATTGTACCATCATCATTCATTATTTCGACCAATACGCCAGCGGGTTCAAAACCTGCCAGGCGAGCCAGGTCAACCGTAGCTTCGGTATGGCCTGCCCTTCTGAGTACTCCTGCGGACTTTGCCCTGAGGGGAAATATATGCCCAGGACGGCCCAAATCTTCAGGTTTCGTATCTCCGCTGATTAATGCTTGCACGGTTTTAGCCCTGTCATGGGCTGAAATACCTGTGGTGCAACCCTGCCCTATCAGGTCTACCGAAACAGTAAAGGGGGTTTGGTGCAACACAGTATTGTTTTCCACCATCAGGTTCAACTTCAGTTCATCACAGCGCTCTTCGGTAACAGGTGCGCATATCAATCCACGTCCAAACTTGGACATAAAATTAATTATCTCGGGTGTCACATTGGCAGCCGCGGTAATAAAATCGCCCTCGTTTTCGCGGTCTTCATCATCCACTACTATCAGCAATTTTCCCTGCTTCAAATCTTCAATCGCAGACTCTATTGTATCTAACATATAACAATGTATCTATGGTCTACAAAGTTACAGCTATTTCTATGCCGAATGCTAATAAAATGGGATTAAGAAGGATATAACAGTATCAGAAACGGTTATAAAGTCGCCCAATAGGGACCAGAACAGTGCGGAAAACAAAAGCAACATCTCATTACTTATCTTTTTGCAAGCACACTATAGCTTTTTGCACATCTCCATTCCCTTTTCGGGAAGCACAGAGGTAATACAAATCAATTGCATGAAAGTTATTTTACATGCATCAAAACGGAAACAGGTACTATGCACATGTTACACGGCGCCATATTGGCATTTTCAATTATTGACATACAGAATGCGTATGCAATAAAAACCACGCGTAAATGGTTTATTTTTACTGCTTTAACAATTAATGGACAAGGCCAGGCATATCATACTAACCGTTACAAATGATCTGAATTATGACCAGCGAATGATACGTATATGTACATCACTGGCAAATGCGGGCTACAAAGTGACCCTTGTAGGGTTTCAAAGAAAAAACAGCAAACCACTTACTAACCGTTCATACCAGCAGGTTAGAATCCCTATACTTGCAGAGCAGGGCAAACTACTATATGGCGGATACTGGATCATGTTGTTTTTCTATCTGCTATTTAAACGTTGCGACGCCCTCTGTGCAATAGATCTGGACACCATATTACCGGTTTATTTCGTATCGCTTATACGGAACAAACGCAGGGCATATGACGCTCACGAATTGTTTACAGAGCTAAAAGAAGTGGTAACCAAACCTCGTGAAAAGAAAATATGGGATTGGATAGAGCGTACTACCATACCTAATTTCTATCACAATTACACCGTTGGAGATTACTGTGCCCTATACTTTATGAAAAAATACGGCAAAGACTTTGCAGTGGTACGCAATGCTACAATTTTAACTCCCCTGGTAATACCTGAAAAGAAAGAAAAGTACATTTTGTACCAGGGTTGGGTGAATGAAGGACGTTGTTTTGAAGAACTAATACCCGCCATGCAACAGGTAGATGCAAAACTTATTGTTTGTGGCGAAGGTAACTTTTTCAGGCAGGCAAAAGATTTAGCTAAAAAGCATAACATATCTGACAAAATAGAGTTCAAAGGGTTTGTACCACCTGACCAACTGAAGAGTTATACAATAAACGCTTATATAGGGCTTACCTTGTTTCATGCTATCAGCAAAAGCAATGAATATTCACTAGCCAACCGCTTTTTTGATTACATGCACAATGGCGTACCTCAACTGTGTATGAACTTCCCTGAATACAAAAAGGTAAATGAGGAATACGAAATAGGCGTTTTGATAAATGACCCGATGACACCAGCTGATATCGCATCGGCCCTGAATAAATTATTAACCAATTCAGAATATTACAAAGAGCTGCAGGACAACTGCCTTGTGGCCAGGGAAAAATATTGCTGGCAGCATGAGGAAAAAACGCTGCTCAATGTTTACGAAGGGGTATTTAACCGCAAAAAGAAAGGTCATTGAACATCAGCGTAGTCATACCGGCATATAATGCAGCGGATACAATCGGTGCCGCTATAGAATCTTGCCTGCAACAAACAGCCCCCCCTTTCGAGATTATCGTAGTAGATGATGGAAGCTCGGACGAAACAGCAAAAATTGCCACACAATATCAGCAAATAAGATTCATCTCATTATCCGAAAACGCGGGGCCATCCGCCGCCCGGAATAAAGGCTGGAATCTGGCAACCGGAGATATAATTGCTTTCCTGGACAGTGATGATACATGGCATCCGAAAAAACTGGAAATAATTACATCGGTATTTTCAGATTATGGACATATCCTATACCTGGGCCACCCCTATACGGTTGAAGCCTTCCCTAGTGACATAGCGAAACCAGGCAAGGTAAGTCACCGACAATATCTTTCCATATTAATCCGCAACCCCTACCAGCCATCCTGCATAGCTGTCAGGAAATCTCTTGACGAACATTTCGATGAAAACTATCGCTATTGCGAAGACCACGAACTATCCATACGTGTGGCACACATGTACTCCGCACATTGGTTGGATACTCCCCTTACCCAACTTGGCAGGCCACAATTAAGTGCAGGAGGAGCTTCCGGTAATAAATGGAAGATGCGCAAGGGCGAACTAAGGATTTACAGTTCTGTATACAAGCATAACATTCTTTATCTACCTTTCATTCCGCTGTTATGGATATTCAGTTTGTCTAAAATGTTATACAAAAATATTCAATGATAAATTTACATCCCGACTGCTGAAATTTCTTTCACAGCCCCATGTTCTATTCTCACCACCCTTGCAGGAAATTTTTGTATGATATGATAATCATGCGTAGCCATAATGACCGCTGCATTATAGTCGCGGCAGATGCTGAATAGTAACTGCATAATTTCATCGCGGGTGTCAGGGTCCAGGTTACCCGTAGGTTCATCGGCCAATATCAGCTTGGGGTTATTAAGCAATGCACGTGCAATATCTACACGCTGCTGTTCTCCGCCAGACATTTCATATGGCATTTTAAAACCCTTATTCCTCAGCCCAACCTTAGACAATACGTTGTCTATCTTTTCCTTCATGAGGGTTTTNNCATTCCTGTCTGTAAGCAACCTGAAATCCTGGAACACTATACCCAGGTTCCTACGCAGGTGCGGCACAGTCTGCCATTTCAATGTTTTCAGGTCAAAACCGGCAACATTCCCCTCACCTTCTTTCAGGTACAGGTCTCCATATAATGTCTTCAGCAAACTGGATTTACCACTTCCTGTCTTGCCAATCATATACACAAACTCTCCCTTCCTCACCTCAAACTGAACGTTATTGAGTATTAGGCTCTGTCCCTGGTATATATTCGCATTCCTGATGGAAACTATAGCACTATCCGGCATGTAGAAAATGGTTTTGAATCTGCTGTTACAAATATACTTAGCTTAACGAAAGATGTATTAAAAAACAAAGGGCAAATATTACTATCCGCCCTTTTATTAAATTAATTATTGTGCAATTACTGGATACCCATNNCGGTCATTGTCTTCTCTCCCGCCTGAAACTCCTGTATTTTCTTCTCATACTCCTTGCTCATAGCCTGCAATTGGTCTTGGAAAGTTTTGGCATATGTCTGAATATCAGTTTCCGCCTTAGCTACTTCCGGCATTGCTTTTAATAGTTCGGCTGAATTGATATGCCCGAATTTGGTTTGACCGAATGCAAAATTGCCTATCAGTAAACCACAGGCTATCATCAGTACTATCTTTTTCATATTATTCTTTTAATGTTTATAAAATCAGGGTTGCAAAGTAAATGCCATTATTTGTTTATTCCAAGTAATTTTAAGATATCATCACTCTTATCAATCTTAGGGTCCGCGTAAAAAAGTGTAACNNATATCAAACGCCCTGGAAGTAGCATACTTCTGGACTGCATTAAATACTTTGTCCTGTATGGGTTTAATCATTTTCTGGCGCTCTTTAAACAACTCACCCTCGTAACCAAACCTTTCTTTCTGTAAATCTTTAACAGATTTTTCCTTAGCTATTATTTCATCCTCACGCTTCTTGCGCATTTCTTCTGACAACATAGCTCTTTCAGCCTGGTAAGTTTTGTACATCCTGTCTACTTCCTGCATCCTGTTGTCAATATCCTTTTGCCACTCTTCAGAGAGTTTGTCCAGCTTAGTCTGTGCATCTTTATACTCTACCATCTTATCCAGTATATACTTGGAATCAATAACACAATAGCGTTGTGCCTGAGCAGCAAATGTCAACAACAAGGCACATACAGCACCTAAGAGTATTTTTTTCATATCAATGAGTTTAATAAATCCGCAAAAATCAAATTTAGCCATTAATCCGGCTCGAAGCCGAGCATAAAGGTAAAATTAGCAATATCTTTAAGCTTGGTAATACCTGCCGCCTTATCATAACGGTCAAAACCTACCCCGTAGTCTAAGCCCAACAAACCAAACATAGGCAGGAATACCCTTAGGCCAACACCAGCCGAACGATTAAGCTTCGACGGATTGTACTGGTTAAAGTTAGCCCATGCGTTTGCCGCCTCTACAAACATCAAACCATATATAGTAGACGTAGGACTCAAGGAGAAGGGGTAACGCACCTCTGCGGTATATTTATTAAATATTGTAGCATTGCTGGAGTATGGACCTTTATATCCCCTGTGGGCTATTATGTCACGCCCTATGAAGAAGTTCTGGCCGGACAAACCATCGCCACCCACCTGAAAACGTTCAAAAGGAGCAAAGCCGATATTGCGGTCGTAAAAGCCCATAAAGCCGTATTTGGTAGCGAACTTGAACACTACATTACCTGTAATACGCTGGTACCATTCTGCTGTAAAACGGTATTTGTGGTATTCTATCCATTTGAATTTTTCTGCCGCGGTAGCTGTTGTATAATCTTTATCGTTGAATGAACTATACGGTGGTGTAAACTGGAAAGTAAAATTAATATTAGAACCGCTTCTTGGATACAACGGCTGGTCAACTGAATACCTGGCCAATACCAGTTTCAGGTAAAGGTTGTTACTCGGGCCATCGCTGAAACCTGTGCCTTGTATCAGTTCATACTGCTTCAGCTTGAAGTTCTGATAGTTCACACCATATGTGAATATAAAGTTGTCATCAGGCCACTTAACACGCCTGCTCATAGAAACACCACCACCCAGCATGCGCATATACGACTCGTTGGTATTTGTACCAATAGAGTTGTTGAACTTACTGTACATAAAGTTTGTAGTGAGTGAATTAGGCTTTTTGCCCCCCAACCACGGCTCAGTAAATGCCACATTAGCTGAATTAAAAAAGCGTCCGTTTGATTGATAGTTTACAGAAAACTTCTGCCCATCACCTACAGGTAACGGATCCCATTGTTCAGGCTTCAGAATGTTACGCAACGAGAAATTGTTGAATGTCACCCCTACGTTTCCGTAAAAACTGATACCTCCGCCAAAGCCGGCAGAGAGCTGCAACTGATCGCTTGATTTTTCAACCAAAGTATATTCAATATCTACCGTACCATCTTCCTGGTTAGGCTTCGGCTGAATACCAATTTTCTCCTGATCAAAGAAACCGAGGTTAGCTATTTCTCTCTGTGAACGTATCAGGTCTTCGCGACTGAACTTGTTGCCGGGCAGAGTACGCAACTCGCGACGGATAACATGCTCATTGGTGCGATAGTTACCGGTAATATTCACATTTTTGATGGTAGCCTGCGGCCCTTCGGTGATCCGCATTTCATAATTAATAGTATCTTCAACGATAGAGACTTCAACCGGGTCTACATTGAAAAACAAGTACCCGTCGTTCATGTACAGGCTGCTGATATCATCGCCTCCATCGGGATTCAACATTTTACCCAACCTTGTTTCCAGCAATTCAAGATTGTATACATCACCTTTTTTAATACCTAATATTTTACTAAGAAATTCGCTTGTATATTTTGTATTGCCCTTCCATTCAATATTACCAAAATAATACTGGCGGCCTTCTCTTACCTTAAGGTCAACATTCAGATTGCCTCCCTCTACTGTATACACCGTATCTTCAATAACAGTTGCATCACGATGACCCAATGTGTTATAGTAGTCAATCATAGTTTGCTTATCCGCTTCAAACTTCTTTTCGCCAAACTTGGATGAGGAGAAGAAGTTATACCTGAAATAAGGGTCAAGAGTTTCCAGTGTTTTAGACACAGAGAGGAACCCGAAGTTTTTCATGTACTCATTAAACGAAATACGGCTTGGCGGCTCATATATGCTTATCTTATCTGCAGGATGAAGGCTGATACGGGCCATTTCTTTAGTGCCTTTCAATGTACGCTTGAGGCGAGTGTCCGGCACTATTGAGTTACCTGCAATATTTACCTGGTTAATATGTGTACGTAAGCCCTTGTTTATATCGAAAGTAAGCACTACTGAATTAGTAGATGTCGTATCCAGGTATTCTTGTACCTCTACTTGCACATCATTAAAACCTTTTTCAGCATAATATCTCTTAATCCTGACGACAGATTCCTTTTTAGTCGCATCTGTTACCACGCGCGACTTTACCAGCCCCAGCTTATCCTTCAGCTCTGTCGCTTCGCTCTTTTTTATCCCTTTAAAGTTATACTTGCTTAAACGCGGCCTTTCTTCAATATCAATATTCAGGAATATCTTATCTCCTACAATCTTAGATACGGTAATGCTGATATCAGAAAACAACTCCTGTTCCCACAGGTTACGTATTGCTTTTGTTATCTTTTCATCATAGGGAATAGTAATTTTATCACCTACGTCCAGCCCGCTTACTGTAATCAACAAGTCGTTATCAAGAAACCGTGTTCCGGACACTGTAACGCCACCTATAGTATATTCAATCGGCTTTTCTGGTTGAGAAGAGGCCTGTGTCATTTTCCCTATACCGCCCGATGTTTTAATCTGCGCTATAGACTCTTCGCCAGCATATAATAATATGATAGTTAGTAATAGACTTTTCAGTGCTTGTTTATGCATGCTGGGTTGAATTCTTTTGAATTTGTTCACTTGTTTTTCCGAACCTGCGTTCACGCTGTTGATAGTCGAGCAATGCCTCGTATAAATTCTGTTTGCGGAAAGCCGGCCAGTGTACGGGTGTAAAATATAATTCGGCATAGGCCAGTTGATACAGCAGGTAATTGCTGATTCTGTACTCGCCGCTGGTACGTATCATCAGTTCCGGGTCAGGAAAATCAGACGTAGTGAGGTATTTATGGAATAGCTCATCATTCATATCACCGGGTTGAGCCTTCCCGTCCTTCACATCTTGTGCAAATTTTTTGGCAGCGTCCATAATCTCCCATCTTGAGCTATAACTCAATGCGAGAACAAGGTTTAACCCTGTATTGGCTGCAGTCATCTCTTTCGCCTCGTTCAATTCTTTCTGGCAGATATCCGGCAGGCTGGTAAAATCACCTATTACATGCAGGCGCACATTATTTTTCTTTAGCTCCTCCGCCTCTTTCCTTATGGTATTAACCAACAACTCCATCAAAGCATTTACTTCCTCTTGCGGGCGGTTCCAATTTTCGGTAGAAAATGCATACAACGTCAGGTACCCAATACCTAATTCGCCACATGTATTTACAATCTCCCGCACGCTTACAACACCTTCATGATGTCCGTAAACACGGTCCTCGCCGCGCTCTTTGGCCCAGCGCCCATTGCCATCCATAATTATGGCTATGTGGCGAGGCAGCCTGTTGCGGTCTAATGACTGAAGTATATCCATTTAATAGCTTGTAGCTGTTGATATGTATAAAATGCGTGCAAAGGTACAAAAATAGAACCTTGTGTTTCCCATCAAAATCTACCCCTTGCAGTTTAACGCTACTTTAACTGCTGTAAACTGTATCATATTGAGTATTAACAAGTTCTTTAAACAAATAATCATTTTTGCGTATACCATGCGTTTTTTTGTTCTGTTTCATAATTTTTGGATAATTTGTTACCTCAACTAGATAATTATGGTTACCAACCTGAGCGATACCAATTCAATATTATGTAGCTGGATAGCCCAGATAAGGGATATCAACACCCAGCAGGACCGTATGCGCTTTAGGCGGAATATGGAAAGGATAGGGGAAATTGCGGCGTATGAACTGAGTAAGTACCTGCTTTATAAAGAAATAACGGTGCAAACACCTATGGGCGAAGCTACATGCACTCAGCCGGAACATGTACCCGTATTAGCCACACTGCTCAGGGCTGGCCTGCCCCTGCACCAGGGCATTATGAACTATGTTGACAATGCTGACAATGCCTTTGTAGCAGGCTACAGGAAACACCATAGGGATGGCTCGTTTGAGATAGCCCAGTACTATGTTACAAGCCCAGACATTACCGGCAGGCCACTGATAATAGCTGACCCTATGCTGGCGACGGGAGCATCACTTGTACTAGCTTTACAATCACTGTTGGAAAACGGGCAACCCTCACAAATACACATAGTTTCAGCCATAGCCTGCAGCGAAGGAATTGAACATATCAAGCGAAAATTTCCTGACGCGTATGTNNCGATGAATTAACAGCCAAAGGGTACATAGTGCCTGGGCTGGGTGATGCAGGCGACCTGTCATTTGGGCTAAAAACGCAATCCTAAACCCAACTAAAATATTATACCCCCCTGTCTTGCATAATAATAGATTTTGGCTTATTTTGCCATGCAGAAACCGATAAATTAACAATAATTAAAAGTTTACCCAGATGAAGAAAATATTATTAGGTGTAGGCGTAGCGATGATATTCACGACTTCAGGCATGGCACAGGATGCCCACTTTACGCAGTATTTCGCCTCTCCTCTGACACTAAACCCCGCCCTTACAGGTCTAACACAGTGCGATGCCAGGCTTGCAGCCAACTATCGTTCACAGTGGGGAAGTGTTTCTCCTAATCCTTACACAACTGCTACCCTGTCTTACGACATGGCTACTATGAAAGGCGCCTTAGGCAACGGAGACGCTTTGGGTGTTGGTGTATTAGGCTTTTTTGACCGTTCAGGACTGGGTGGATTGCAAAATGTTTCTGTAGGTTTATCAGTAGCTTACCATAAAGCATTAGGGTACGAAAAACAACATACACTCTCTATAGGTGTTCAAGGCTTATTAGTGCAGAAGTCATTGGATTTCACTAAGTTAAAGTTCGAAGATCAGTTCAACCCTGCTTCAGGTGTTGCAGAATTCCAAACTACTGAAAATGTTGGCAATCAGGATTTGACATACTCTGACTTCAATCTAGGTTTAATGTATTCAGGCCGTGTATCTGAGCATGCTACTGCATATGTTGGTTTTTCATATTACCACCTTACTCAGCCTAATGAGTCATTCCTGAACGACGGTTCTGCAACACTGAACCCACGTTATACAGGTTACATTGGCGGTTCTTTCGATTTGAATGAAAACCTGGTACTTTATGCAAGTGGTTTATACCAGAACCAAGCTTCCGCATCTGAAGTAATGGCTGGTGCTGCTGTAGGTTTTGTATTGAACCCCGGCTACGACAGGGAATTTTCAAAAAGCACAATATTCTACGTAGGTGGTTGGTATCGTTATGCTGATGCTATCGCTCCATATATAGGCTTCGAGTGGTCAAAAATGAAGGTAGGTATCACATACGATGTTAACGTATCAAGCTTTGCACCTGCAACAGGTGGAAACGGAGGTTTCGAATTGTCATTGATATACAATGGCTGCTTCAATAAGCGTGCCGCTCAACCTACTTACAACTTTGCTTGTCCTAAGTTTTAATAAATCGGTTTTATAATAAAAAAGGGTAGCAATTGCTACCCTTTTTTATTTACAGGCCTTTCCCCTTACTGACATACGGGTTGCCTTTTATACTGAACCTATACGGGAGCAAGGCATCTTCTGCGGCATAGGCTACCCCTACCCGCGTACCCTCCAATATATCTGCCGGACGAACAGTAATACCCCTGTCTTCGATGAATATCTTCGAGTTGAGAGATATTCCTGAAAGCCCTGTATCAATACATAAAGCCCGGCTCAACGCACCAGGCCCCGCCGTCAGCTGAGGAGTGAGTTTTGTTTTATTCCTGCGGGCCAGCATAATATCTATACCATCTATAGGTTCCAGGGCCCTTATCAGGACGGCATGTGGTATATCCTCTGTATTGGTAACTACATTAAACAGGTGGTGAATGCCATAGCACAGATACACATAGGCAACCCCGCCTTTATTATACATGATTTCTGTGCGGTTAGTACGCCGGCCTGCATATGCATGGGAGGCCTTATCCCCAATACCTTCATAGGCTTCAGTCTCAACAATTATTCCCGAGGTACGCCGCCCGTCAAAATCGGTTACCAGTACCTTACCTAATAGATCTTTTGCAATCTTCACTACATTCTTCCTTGTATAAAATTCTTCAGGGAGCATAGGTTAAAATTACAACTGTATATGCTTTGACGAACAATGACGTATTTTTATTGCATGAAGGCAAGGTTATACCTGGTACCAATACCAATTGCAGACGAGGCAATGCATACACTTAGCGAAGAGATAAAAACCACTACACTCGGTTTGCGATATTATTTCGTTGAGAACGTGCGTACCGCACGCCGCTTTCTTAAATCCCTGCACCCATCTATCGTTATCGACGACATNNAAACATAACGGACCTGACCTAAAGTTGTTGAAAGAATGGCTGGACAAAGGCTACGATATAGGAGTAATGAGCGAAGCAGGCTGTCCCGGCATTGCCGACCCCGGCTCTGTAATTGTACAGAAGGCGCATGAACACAACACAGAGATTATACCGCTTACAGGCCCCAACTCTATTGTTTTAGCACTGATGGCATCCGGACTGAACGGACAAAGCTTCGCTTTTAATGGATACCTGCCATTGAAAGAACCCGGCCGAAGCAAATGCATTAAAGACCTGGAACAACTTTCTGCCAAGGAAAAACAAACCCAGGTATTTATAGAAACACCATACCGCAACAACGCTTTGCTGGACGAGCTTTTAAAACATTGCAGGGATAATACATTACTATCAATTGCCCAAAACATTACCGGTAAAGATGCCTATATAAAAACGCTGCCAGTTTCAAAATGGAAAAAGCATAAACCCGAACTGGCGAAACAGCCCGCTGTTTTCCTGTTATTGGCTCAATAATGTACATCCACTGATTTTACATCAGATATAGCATCTACTATATACTGTCCGTTAGGCACTTCGGCTTCAGGATGTTTGTTACCACGCCATGGCAGTGCCCGGCGGTATTGTATATAATGCAACCTGACGCTCTTGCCCAGGCAGTTCTCTATAGAATCTGCGAGGGCAACATCTGTTACGCTGAAGTAAAAATATTGCGCGTTCAGGGCTCCACCTGTCCTCTGCCCGAAACCTAGCTGTATCATCTCTCCCTCATGGGTTTTGAACACATTACCTTTGCGGGAGAACTTTTGCAATACGCCTTCCCTGTGCCCCTCACTGTAAGGGTTGTAATAATACCAGTACACATACCCCACAATAGCCAGCACTATAATCAGAATGGATACATATATAACCTTACGCATACCGAAAGATACGAAATACCCTAAATAATATCATTCATGCACAGGCATAACGGAATGATAATGGCTACTTCACTTGCCGGCCCTTCCATTGGTAAGCACCTGCAAAGCCCATCAAGCCTGCGATTATAATGTACCCAATGTGTATAGGTTGCAAAAAGGGGAATAATAATAATTGTACACGCTTATGAAAAAATCCAGCAACAGGATACAGGTAAAATAGTTCCGCTACTACTTTAATTAAGAAAATACAGAGTAGGTATACAAGCAGTGAAGGGTTCAACAGCGATATAATCAACATAGGGATAAATGACAGGTTGAACAGGTACACAAAGCTGAGCACCAATGTCATCTTCATATCATCATATTTGCCCGACTTTGATGCCCAGCGTATACGCTGTTGCAAAAAGCTCTTCCAGTCGGGTTGTGGTGGTGTATACACAATTACTTCAGGCGATTTCAGGTAACTGATGGCGCCGGGGAAAGCTTTATTCAGTTTCATCATCAACAGGTAATCGTCACCCGATGCTATATGGTCTACCCCGCTATACCCACCAACACTATCGAATGCCGCATGCTGGAATGCCAGGTTAGCACCATTACACATATTCCCCAATTTCAATCTCAGTGTAGCCACTGTTATCCCCTGCATACTCATAAAATCCAGCGACTGAAATAATTGTACAACACTGCCGCCACATGCGAAGTCAACAGGTGCAACAATCATCACAGGTTTATCACGTTCATATATAGCTGCTATATGTTTCAGCCACTGCGTACCCGCGGTGCAATCAGCATCAGTCGTTACTATTAATTCACCCTGTGCCAACGCTATGCCTGTTGCCAATGCCTGTTTTTTGTAAGATAAAATATCACCCGATATATGCCTGCTCAGATCAACATAGCGAACATCTGCAAATGATTGTATTATATCAGCTGTCCTGTCAGTAGAGTGATCATCAACAACTATTATTTCAAGTAAGTCAGCCGGGTAATCCTGCGCCAGCAAAGCCTCGATGCAATCTGATATATGATTTTCCTCATTGCGGGCGGGCACTATTACTGATATTTTTGTTTTGGGTTCGTAACCCGGCGTTAATGTAAAACCCTCCTGGCTGTACCAACCTATGCGGTATAATATCATGAGCAGGGTATATAATACTGCTAATACAAAGGATATGTACACCACAATCATCATAAAAACTAACGGCTGGCAAGATACCTTAAAATCAGCGCATGCACCAAGCTAATGCAGCATATAGTTAGAATTAAATTAACACCTCAAGGCTCAAAAATTGTGTAACTTCATAAGTAAAGGAATGGTTATGGAACATACTGGAATGAAAACAATACAGGGCGGCGGTTTCCTTATCAGCGAATCAACACCTGAACATACATTTACCCCTGAAGATTTTAGTGATGAGCAACGCATGATAGAACAAACCTGTCATGAATTTCTGGAAAAAGAAGTACTACCCCACCTGGATGATATAGATAAACAGCAGGAAGGCCTGATGCCATCGCTGCTTGACAAAGCAGGTGAACTGGGCCTGCTGGGTGCTACATTCCCCGAAAAATACGGTGGGTTGAATGAAGACTTTGTAACCGCAACACTCATTAACGAAGCGCTTGGCGGCGGTCATTCTTTTGCGGTGGCAATGGCAGCCCACAATGGCATCGGCTCCTTACCCATACTTTACTTTGGTACAGAGGAACAAAAACAGAAGTACATGCCTAAGTTGGCCACCGGCGAATTAAAGGGCGCCTATGCGCTAACGGAACCTAACGCGGGCTCTGATGCACTAAGCGGCAAAACATCGGCAACACTCACCGAAGATGGCAAACATTACCTTATCAACGGGCAGAAAATATGGATTACCAATTCGGGCTTTGCAGATGTGTTTACGGTATTTGCCAAAGTAGACGGCGATAAATTCTCCGCATTTATTGTCGACCGTAATACCGAAGGACTGAGTTTTGGCGAAGAAGAACACAAAATGGGTATCAAAGGATCCAGTACAC
>DINJ01000006.1 GCA_002423665.1 Bacteroidetes bacterium UBA5543
TCCAGCAAGTCCAGCGTCGGGAACTTATAATCAGGCAAGTCCAGTTCCGGCGCGTACTTTTCATTGTCGGCTATGCTTATATGGCCGCCATGCGTTGGTATGCTGCGCTCTTCCTCCAGTTTCGTTACTTCAAAGCTGAAACCATCTTCGGCTACAGGTGCGGGTTTTACAGCAGTCTGCGGCGCTTCGGTATGGCCGGCATTGTCAAATTCAGCCTCTTCTTCCTCTTCTTCCTCCTCTTCAATTTCTTCTTCTTCAGTCACTGTTTGCGCTGCATATATATCATTAATTGTGGGTGCCTGGGGTGTTTTGTCTACTAGTTGCAATTCCCATTCTTCTTCAGGCTCGTCGTCTTCTACTATTGATGTGAGCGGTTGGATATTGTCAGCGGCATAGTTAGCTGATTGAGGTTCTCCTTCCTTATTATCTTCTCCTGCAGATTGCGCATCCTCTTTCGCTGACTTAACAGGTACAAGTGCCGCTGCCGCTCCTGCTACTATCTGCGCCGTATTGCGTGCCCGTTTCAGTACAGGAGATATATCCAGCGCGAATACAACAAACAGGAAAAAACATACAATGGCGAAGAGAATAAGGCCGGTGCCGGCATTGCCGAAAAAGCCATTCATATAATCTATGGCCTCGTTGCCCCAGGCTCCACCATATGGGAAGGCGGCATCGGGCAGCAGGTATGTAAGTATGGGGGCTACTACCAATATGAGCAGAGATGCCCAGCGCAGGTAGCGTGTGACTGGTATTATGCGCGTGCCGTATACCAAACTGAGGCCTACCATAGTCACCCATATACTAATGGCGAATGAGGCTATGCCAACCCAGTTGTACATAAATACGTGCGACACTGCTGCCCCCAGCCTCCCGCCCCAGTTAGCCACCACATCTTTATCCTTAAAAAGGAAAGAACTGATGGAATTGCCGGTTAACAGTTTATCCTGATCGGCCTGCCAGGTAAAACAATAGCTGATGAGTGCAAATGCTGTAAAAACGCCTGCGAGCAGTAAAAACATGCCCAACCCGAGTCTCACCTGCTTAATGCGGGAAGCATTGTCTGTAGCGGGTTCCTGTTTTTCTGTCTTTTTTTTCTCTGTATTTTTTTTGGATGTTGCCATATGGGTCAGCTAAGCAAAAGTAATATTTTAATGATGCAGAACATAAAAGAGCCCTGCGGGACAAAAGCAATGGGGTGCAACCAACCAATGTAGCCGTACGCCCGTCTTTGAAAAGTAGATAAAAGCGTGTGTGCGCGGGGCAAAGTACAGGTTCTCAAGATGGTATGCAGGTGCAGGTTATTAAAAAATTATCTGCCCGGGACATTGCAACTTTGAAATATTTCCGTATTTTCAGCCGTTGAGAATGATTGTTTTATAGCTGCTATGCACATTTTTTGCTGATATTTACACGGGTAAAGCATGTAGTGTTGCAAACGTGGCTGCTAAAACATATTTTTATAAAAAATTACACTCTTAAGGATAATAAATCATGATCAGTAAAAGAACCATTAGCCGTGCAGGAATCGCAGTAGCATTAGCGTTAACTATGCAAGTGACGCCGGATGTACAGGCACAGGATGTTCACTTTACGCAGTTCAATGCGTCGCCATTGATAGTTAACCCGGCATTTACGGGCAACTTCAGCGGCAGGATGCGTGCATCGGCCATCTACCGCGATCAGTGGAGGAATATCGGTGATTTCAAGACAATCGCCGTTTCTGTAGACGCACCGATTGTCAATGACCTGACTATAGACGACTACCTGGCTGCGGGCATACAGTTGTATAATGACAGGGCCGGTGATGCCAACTTGTCAAACCTGACTGCCCTGGCTTCTGTTGCTTATCATAAGTTTTTGGGTACAGGCGCCAATAAAGCGCTGTCTGTAGGTTTCCAGGGTGGATATACGCAAAAGAGTTTTGATTTGTCAAAGCTGTATTTCTCTGATGAGTTTATAGATGGATCATTCCAGCCCGGAACGACTACCAATAATCTTAATCCTAAGACTGATTACTTCGTATTCAATGCAGGCCTTAGCTGGGCACACCAGGCGGGTGAAAAATTCTCTTATGTAATAGGAGTAGGCGCCAATAACCTGAATCAGCCCCGCGAAAGCTTTGACAGGGCTGAAAAAGCTGATGTAGGCCTTGCTATGCGCTATAACGCACAAATAGGAGCTATTGCATATGTGAGCGAAAGGCTGAGCCTGCGCCCGGCATTCCTGTACCAACAACAGGCAAATGCTACTGAAATGATAGCAGGAAACGAGTTTCACCTGATAGTGGGCGATCCTGAGTTTCAAACATTTACTACAGCGGTATTTTTAGGCGGTTGGTACCGTTTTGACGATGCAGCTATGGTGACAGCTGGCCTGGAGTATAAAGGTGTACGCCTTGGCCTGGCATACGATTATACAGTTTCTACACTGAAAAATAATGCAAGGAATACCGGTGCTTTTGAAATAGCGCTGACTTGGATAGCGCCTGATCCACTGGATTTTGCGCGTAAACTGATCTATCCCTGCTCACNNGCTCACGCTTCTAAGAGTATTGATACAATAATTTTGGAAAGGGCAAAAATATTTTCAAAAGCCCTTTCTTTTTTTTAAAGCAATTTATATTTTTATACCCATTAACAATGCGCATGCACATGAGAAAAAATTGGCTGCTTCTGCTTTTGGCGACAATAATGGTAACGGTTAGTATGGATGTTGCTGCACAGCAACAGAACAAAGACAGGTACAGGGATAAAGCTGACGATCCTGTTTCGAAATTACCATATTATAAAAAGCTGCGTTGGGCCGATGGGCTTTTCAGAGAGGGAAGTTATTTTAATGCGATAGATTACTACCAGCAACTGAAGCAGGAACAACCACGCAATCCGTACCTTTCGTACCAACTGGCAGAGTGTTACTGGATGACACGCGACTACGTGCCTGCAGCACATTATTATGGTGAGGTATATAATATGGCTTCCAAATTATACCCGGAAGCTGTATTTAAACAGGCTATGATGCTGAAGCAGGCAGGAAATTATGATGAATCTATTGCTGCATTTAACAGGTTCATCTCAGACAACCCCAAGACATACAAGATGTTGAAGAAGCGCGCCCTCAAGGAAATTGAAGGCTGTAAAGTAGCTACATCATCTATGATGGACCCACAGGCTGTAACTGTAAAGAATGCAGGGCCTAACGTAAACAGTGCGTACACTGAATCTGCTCCTTATCCATTGGGAGATTCAGCATTGCTGTTTTCTACAATGAGGCAAAATGACCTGGTAGAAGTAGATAAAAAGAAGCGTGAGACTTACATGTCACGATTCATGACATCTACCAAGCAGAAATACACTGAGGAAGTGGATTCTTTCCAATGGCCATTAGTATTTAATGACGGCGATTTCAACTCTGATAAAGTACATATCAGTAATGGCTCTTACAGCCCCGGTGGCGACCGTTTTTACTTCACTAAGTGTGCTGAAGGAGACTCTATGAAGGTAGAGTGTAAGATATATGTATCTAAGTTTGAGAAATCAAGCTGGTCTGAGCCTGAACTGCTGGGTGACGGTATCAACGATGGTGGTTCCAACACACAGCCATGCGTTGCGCTGATAGGTAAGAAAGAAGTACTGTTCTTCTCGTCAAACCGTACACTGCAAAGCCGCGGCGGATATGATATATGGTATTCTATCATTGACCCTCGTAACGGTACTTATCGTCGCCCTCAGAACGCCGGTAAGCAAATCAATACTACTAATGATGAAATAACGCCATACTACGACAGCAGGGAGAATAAACTGTATTTCTCATCAAACGGATGGGTAACTATGGGTGGTTTCGATATTTATTCAGCACAAGGCGGACCTTCTCGTTATGTGAATGTCCAGAACCTGGGTTACCCCATCAATACTTCTGCTGATGAAATGTATTATGTAAGGGATCCATTAGGTAAGCCCGACGCGTATGTAGTATCTAACCGTGTTGGTTCAATCGCATTGAAAAACCCAACATGTTGCGATGACATCTGGCGTATACAATACGAGCCAAAGCTGGTAGTTGTTGGTAAAGTTGTAGACCGCAAGTCTCAAGAGCCTATTAATGAAGTAGTGGTGAAAATGGTAGATGAAAAAGGCGATATGAAAACCTTTAACTCTACTGACGGAAACTTCGGCTTCAATATGAACCGCGGACATTCTTACGTGATTACAGGTGACAAGGAGCAATATGCTTCTACACGTGCATCAGTTAGCACTATGGATGTAAAACGCACTGATGCTGATGATACAGTGAGCGTAACTATATATATGGACGAGATCACTCCTGTATTTACGTTCTCAGTAAGCAATGTATATTATGACTATGACAAATCTGACCTGCGTCCGGAGTCTGTAGCATCATTGGATACACTGGTACAGTTCCTGAACGATAACCCGTCATTTACTGTAGAGGTATATTCTTTTGCTGATGCCAAAGGTAAAGAGGAGTATAATAAAGCGCTTTCTCTGCGTCGTGCACAATCAGTAGTTGATTATATAACCGGTGCCGGTATCGACCAGAACCGTGTGGTAGCAAAAGGCTTTGGAGAGTCAATGCCGGCTGCGCCTAACACAACAACAGGTGGTAAAGACGATCCTGTGGGTCGCCAGTTGAACCGTCGTACTGAACTGCGTATCATTACAGACGTGCCCACGCGCCGTGTACTGTACAACAGCGCTAAGCCAGGCAATATGGATGACCAATCTAAAAACCTGCAAATGGACGAGAGCATGAACGAAGACTACGAGTCTGACGGTGAGTCTGAAGCTGGTAACCCAGGCAGTAGGGTGAACAAATAGTATTGACTATAACAGAGCAATAAACAAAGGGGGCTGTGCGCAAGCGCAGCCTTTTTTTGTGCATATAACAGAACAGCACTTAATTTTGCGCTATGAAATATATACAATTACGATTGCAAGAGCCGGATGGCGTGCAGCGTGAGATACTAATGGCAGGGCTGGCGGAAGAGGGTTTTGAGAGTTTTGAAGAAGAAGCAGCCGCATTGGTGGCCTATATACAGCAAGATAACTATACAGATGCTGTAGCACAGGCGGTGGCTGAAATGCATAATGGACAAGCAGAGATAAAAGAAATAGAGCAGCAGAACTGGAATGCGGAGTGGGAGGCGGGTTTTGAACCGGTGCGTGTGGACGGGTTTTGCACCATAAGGGCAGGATTTCATGAGTCGGATACCAATGTTCAGCACGAGGTAATTATTACCCCTAAAATGTCATTTGGTACGGGTCATCATGCCACTACAAGGCTGATGATACAACAAATGAGGGATGTTGACTTTGCAGGTAAAGACGTGCTGGATTTTGGTACAGGAACCGGTGTGCTGGCTATATTGGCTAAAAAACTAGGTGCTGCCGATATATTGGCGATTGATAACGACGAATGGTCGTATGAAAATACCCTGGAAAACATAGAAACGAATGACGTGGCGGGGATAGAGGTAAAACAGGGCTCGTTGGAGGTGGCCGGAGCGAGGAAGTTCGATATTATACTGGCGAACATTAACAGACATATATTGTTGCAATATATGCAGCCTATGCACGACAGGCTGAAAAGTGGTGGTGTGCTGCTGATGAGCGGTATACTAGACCAGGACGAACAGATAATTCTTTCGGAAGCAAAGAAAGCCGGGTTNNTGAAGATAAGTGGTTATGTATAGTTGGATCTTAATATAACATGGACGGTTTTGCGTTTTTTTAACAAATAATGTAAGCGCCTGATTGACAGCCAATTCAGTCTTAAAATTACGCTACAGGTTAGGATTAGTCATTTGTAAAAATTATATTTGCTCTCTTTCAATACCCACTTAGTCTGAATGAATATTGCGGTTCTCATAGTAATGGCATACTTGGTAGGCTCTATACCTACGGCGGTATGGGTAAGCAAGCGTTTGTTTGGTATAGATATACGTGAGCATGGCAGTGGTAATGCCGGGGCTACCAACACCTTCAGGATATTAGGAGCTAAAGCAGGTACGGCAGTGATGATAATAGACATGCTGAAAGGCTTTATAGCCGTGAAGCTGGCATTATTTGCGCCGTTTAGTATACATTCTGAGCAATCTGTAAACCTGCAGATATTCCTGGGTTTGTTTGCAGTAGTGGGCCATATCTTCCCCATATGGGCCGAATNNTGACACATCATAAGAATATCAACAGGCTGATAAACGGCAACGAGAGCAAGGTGGCTATATTCCGCAAGCGCAGGTTCCGCCGCCGCAGGGGCGAAGATTAAACCTTCGTTACCTTTATTTTGTTGTATATTTATTCATAACAGTTTTCTGAAATTTAGTGTGTATGAAAAAGTTACTGGTAGTAACAGCCGCGGCGTTTATAGCTATGGGGCTGTCTTCGTGTTTTAAAAACCCCGTCACGGGCAGAAGTTCTGTGAATGTATTGCCTGAGTCGGAAATGAGGACGATGGCGCAACAGCAATATACGGCGGTGTTGGCGGAAAGTAAGGTGACAACAGGAACCAATGATGCGGCGATGATACAGCGCGTAGGCCAAAAGATATCGGCGGCAGCTACACAATATTTAAGCAGTATAGGCAAGGCGGNNGTAAATGCCTGGTGCATGCCCGGTGGTAAAGTGGCTTTTTATACCGGTATATTGCCCCTGTGCAAAGACGAAGCCGGTGTAGCAGTTGTAATGGGCCATGAGATAGCGCATGCGATAGCCAGGCACGGTAATGAACGTATGAGCCAGCAATTGATGCAGCAGGCAGGCGGTGTGGCACTGTCAGTATATATGGCTGATAAACCCGCCGAAACACAGAACATATTTATGGGCGCCTATGGCTTAGGTACGCAAGTGGGAATTTTACTTCCTTTCTCCCGAGCGCACGAGAGCGAAGCTGATGAGATGGGTTTGATATTTATGGCTATGGCAGGATATAATCCTAACGAGGCAATTGGTTTTTGGCAGCGGATGGCTGCAGCCGGCGGGCAGAAACCACCTGAATTTCTGAGCACACACCCATCGGACCAGCGCCGTATTAATGATATAAGAGGAAAGATAGCAGGCGCTATGAAGTACTACAAAGCCAATTAATCATCTTGCCGCAACTCTCATTATACAAACGGGTACTCAGCTATGTTATGCCTGTATTGGTGCGTAAGGGCGCCAGCGAGCAAAATCCTTTGCTGGAGCTATATTATTACCGGGGCAGGATGCAATTAGCAACACCAGATGCACTGTATTCTGATGGTGAGCATTACCGCCCGCTACGCATCGGTTTCAAACAGATAAAGAGTTATCTGCCGGAAGTAAAGGAGGTGCTGGTGCTTGGCACAGGACTGGGCAGTGCAGTGCAGGTGATGGGCAAGATGGGCTATCATCCTGATTTTACTATGCTGGACCATGATAGTACTGTACTGAAATGGGCACTGGAAACGCTGCCAGGCTATGGCGGGCAGATAAACCCCGGGTGTGCAGATGCGGCAGAGAATATGGCCTCCCA
>DINJ01000229.1 GCA_002423665.1 Bacteroidetes bacterium UBA5543
CACCATCGGCTCTATTAACATCTGACGCGGGTGCGGGAGTTGGTTACACGGGTATCAGGGTGCGTGGTACGGATGGTACACGTATTAACGTAACGCTCAATGGTATTCCTGTAAATGACGCGGAATCACAGGGAACTTTCTTCGTCAACTTTGGCGACCTGGCTTCATCCACAAGCTCTATCCAGTTGCAACGTGGTGTAGGTACTTCTACCAACGGTGCGGGTGCTTTTGGTGCTACCATGAGCATCAGCAATATGGAGCAGATGAAAAAAGCCGGAGTCGAAATGACCAACAGCTATGGTTCGTTTGATACATGGAGGCATACACTGAAAGCGGGTACAGGATTGCTGAAAAATGGTTTCCAGTTTGACGTACGCCTGTCGCAGATTAACTCGCGTGGATATATAGACCGTTCTAATTCTGATTTGAAATCCATGCAGTTCATAGCAGGCTGGCAGACAAGCGAGAAAACAAAACTACGCTTTATGCTGATGACCGGTAAGGAGAAAACAAAACAAGCCTGGAACGGTGTACCCGAAGATTCGCTGGAAACGAACCGTACCTACAACGAACTTGGCATGCGTGCCGACGGCAGCTATTACGATAACCAGACGGACAACTACCAGCAGGACTATTACCAGTTTTTTGTTGACCACAAGTTCTCCAAATACATCACAGGTCATGCTGCACTCTTTATGACGCGCGGACGTGGCTATTACGAAGAATATAAACTGGGCCAGTCTTATGGCAACTACGGATTGCCCGATAACATACAAGGCACGGATACTTTGACTGAAACCGACTTAATCCGTCAGCTATGGTTAGACAACTACTATTACGGTTCGGTATTCTCGCTGATATACAATAAGAATAAGACGCAGTTAACTTTCGGCGGTGGATGGAACCAATATACCGGGCAACATTATGGCGATGTACTGTGGGCGATGAACGGTGGTGTGCCGGACAACTATCGCTGGTACAATTTCGATGCGCAGAAGAACGACCTGAACCTATACCTGAAATTGCAGCAGTACGCAGGTGAAAAACTGATGCTATTTGGTGACCTGCAATACCGTAATGTAGCCTATAATATCTACGGCTTCCGCGATAATCCGAGCGTACAACCGATGCCAACATACAATTTTATCAACCCCAAAGCTGGTGTTACCTACTTCATAGCTAAGAGCGGCAGCAAAATAGAAAAGCTGTACGCATCAGTAGCTGTTGCCAACAAAGAACCCAACAGGAATGACTTTGAAGCGTCGCCTGTTGACCAGCCTGAACATGAGCAACTATATGATGTAGAAGTGGGCTATGATAGAACAATGCGCAAATGGCAGCTTGGGGCCAACTACTACTATATGCGTTACAACAACCAATTGGTGCTGACGGGTGAAATAAATGATGTGGGCGCTTATACACGTACCAACGTGCCTAACAGCTATCGTACAGGTATAGAATTGCAGGCTGCATATGTGCCCAATCATTGGTTGAAGCTGTTTGCCAACGCAACCTATTCGCAAAACAAAATCCTGAACTTTACAGAGTACATAGACAACTACGACAATGCCTGGGGGATACAGGATGTAGTGAACCACGGCACAACTGATATCGCTTTCTCCCCTGATTTTATAGGTACAGGTGGGCTTACCCTCAGCCCGTTCAGGTATATGAGTAAAGGGCAGGTATTTGAAATAGACCTGCTGACCAAATACGTGGGCAGGCAGTTCTTGGACAATACAAGTAACGTAGACCGCAGCATTGACCCATACAACCTGGTAGATGCCCGCATACGTTATTCTATACAAACAAAACCATTCCGCGAACTGGGCTTGAACCTGATGCTGAACAATATCCTGAACCAGCAATACGCAAGTAACGGCTATACCTTCAGTTACGTTGAGGGTGGTGCGTTAAATACTTTTAACTATTTCTATCCACAGGCAGGTTTCAACTTCTTGTTGGGTGTAACAATGAAATGGTAATACTAAAGACAATCCTCTGAGGGATAGGGGGCTTTTTCATGCGTTTATGCGTCCTGTTGTCATGCAGGGCGCATTTTTTTATTTATATCTGCATAAATGCCAGTTCCGGGGTATAAAATAACTTTGCGCAACTGCCAATATTACTTTGGTAAGTATTTTGATACAATACAGGCATGGGATATATTTTAATCATGGTTGTGTTCATGCTGATTGGTTCTGCAGTGAGCAGCCGCCTGAAATCTAAATTCAGGGAATATGGTGAAGTGCCGCTGAGCTCAGGCATGAGTGGTAAGGAGGTAGCTGAAAAAATGCTGCGTGACAATGGTATATATGATGTGCAGGTAAATGCGTCTGACGGCTTCCTGTCTGACCACTACAATCCTGCTGATAAAACTGTAAATCTTAGCCCGGATGTGTATAGCGGGCGCAGTATATCAGCGGCAGCAGTTGCGGCGCACGAATGTGGCCACGCGGTACAGCATGCTACAGCATACAGCATGTTACAGTTCCGTAGCGCTATGGTGCCCATAGTAAAGGTAAGTACGACACTCGGCCAATGGGTATTACTGGCGGGTGCGGGTTTCTATTTCGGGCAGGGCAACCAGACTTTGCTGTTAATAGGTATCATTTTGTTTGCAGCTACCACATTGTTTTCACTAGTGACATTGCCTGTAGAATATGATGCCAGCAACCGTGCCTTGGTTTGGCTGGAAAACACCGGACTTACCTCCAGGCAGGAGCACGACCAGGCAAAAGATGCACTGAAATGGGCGGCAAGAACCTATGTTGTAGCGGCAATAGCCAGCCTGGCACAGCTGTTATATTTTATTTCTATATTTATGAACCGCAGGGACTAATACCTGCAAATACAAACTGATGGTAGTAGAACAATTATATACTAAATGCCTGAGCGAAGCGGCATATTTTATAGCCAGCGATGGCGAAGCTGCTGTTGTTGACCCGCTGCGCGATGTGGATGAGTACATCCGCAAAGCAGAAGAAATGGGCGTGAAAATCAAGTACATTTTTGAAACGCATTTTCATGC
>DINJ01000185.1:0-14295 GCA_002423665.1 Bacteroidetes bacterium UBA5543
CGTGAGCTCTTACCTCACGTTTTCACCCTTATGACGCCGAGGCGCCACGGTTATTTTCTGTGGCACTATCTATTGTTTGATTTTTACAAACATCCGGCTATTCACCGGTGTACTGCCCTGCGCTGTCCGGACTTTCCTTGGCACAACCGTGCCACGATAGCCAGGCTTGTAACCATACAAAGGTAATATTTTTAGAGAGAGATTAGCCTGCGCTAAAAGCAATACCCAGGTTATTAGGTAAAACGCTAATAATTGAGATTATTAGCAAATTCGCTAATAATTACAATTATTAGCAAATTCGCTTATATTTGTGGTATGGTAGCTGTAATAACCGGGGATATTATACATTCCGCCAGATTGAAACCCAGGCAGTGGATGAGCAAACTGAAAACTGCATTAGCCAAATTTGGTGACACACCCCAAAACTGGGAGATATATCGTGGCGATTCATTTCAACTTGAAATAACAAAAGCAGAGAACGCATTGTGGGCGGCTATTCACCTGAAAGCAATGCTAAAAATGACACATGGCTTAGACGCCCGGTTGAGTATTGGTTTTGGAAAAAAAGATTTCAAAGCCAAAAAAATTAGCGAAGCGAATGGGAGCGCCTTTGTGAACGCAGGCCATAAGTTTGACACGCTAAAATCAGAAAAAGTAAACATGGCCATGAATTCGGGTAATGAAAAGTTTGATAATGAAATGAATTTATACCTGCGCTTTGCACTTACCTTTATGGATAGCTGGTCAGTAACCTCGGCAACTTTAATAAATGTGTTTATGAGCAATCCCGGAAAAACGCAATCTGAAATTGCAGCACTGTTAAAGATTAACCAATCCGCGGTAAGCCAGCGTAAAAAAAGAGCACATTTCGATTTGATTGAAGACCTCGACAAACACTTCAAACAAAGAATTAAAGAAGCCTTCGCATGATAATTTTTCTAAAACTATTATTGGCACACCTCATTGCAGATTTTATTTTGCAGCCATCGAAATGGGTAACAGAAAAGGAACGTTTACTGCATAAAAGCAGAAAGCTATACCTGCATCTGTTCGTACACTTTTTCTGCATGGCAATTATTTTGTGGGATGTAGCGCTCTTACCTATGGCTGCGGGCGTCACCTTAGTTCATGGAATTATTGATTACCTGAAATTAAAATACCAAAAGAATAATAGGCGAACAGCTTTCTTTTTAGACCAGTTCGCGCATATTGCCACTCTTTTGTTTGCGGTATGGCTATGGCAGAATGATTCATTAGGAGGCCTTAGCTTTTCATGGAGGAATTATTATTTACCGATTGTTACCGCAATGGTGTGGCTCACCATCCCCTGCTCTATTGTAATACGAACGATCATTTCATCATGGTCGTCGCAAATACAATTCAGGAGCACAGATATAGAAACCAAATCATTGCAAAATGCCGGGAAGATTATCGGTATTTTAGAACGGCTTTTGGTATTTATATTTATCATGGTAAATCATTGGGAGGCTGTCGGTTTTTTAATTACAGCAAAATCGGTGTTCCGCTTCAGCGATTTAAAACTTGCACAGGACAGAAAACTAACCGAGTACATTCTAATAGGAACACTACTGAGTTTCGGAATGGCCATTGTTACTGCTATCGTCACTCAATTTATTTTGCAGCATATTAATATTTGAAAAATATCTCAGTAGCGCCGTAGCCGTATGCGGGATGGTATTGGTTAACAAAATAACTCACTTCCCTTTTTAACCGTAGCGCATCGTGCACTTCATCGCGCAGGCGGCCCGTACCTATACCGTGAATGATAATTAAATGTGGTTGGTGATGCGCCACTGCGAGATCGTAAAACTTTTCGAAGGTTTTTAGTTGCAGGGTGAGCATCTCAAAATTGTTCATGCGGGTATAATCATCAGTCAGCTTTTCAATGTGAAGATCAACCACTGTTCTTGCTGGTTCCAAATGTTTACGCGCTTCTTTCGCTTCGTACACCTTAAAACCTTTATCCGTTAGTTTATCCAATGAAAACTCATTCTTCTGCTCCGGCGGACAGTCTGGATACACATCAAACAACTTATAGGAAAATGAAGCTTCGCCTTTCTCACGCATTTGGGCAATTCTGGTGAAAAGCTGTTTGGGCTTGAGTTTTAAGGAAGTTTCAAAATGTGCAGCCTTCTTTTTTTCTTCCTTCAATAGTGAAAATTCAACGTTGAAAGCGGGGCTATCGCTCATATCTTCAAATGGCACATCATGAATATAAAAAGTTTCAAACGGCTGAACAGTATTCTTTAATTCAAAATCGGACTCGCCAAAGAAAGTAAGCCGGTAAATAAAATTATAAGGCTGCATTGTATGGTTTACAAGATGCAACTTCAACGCTTCCACCACATCATCTCCAAACTCATCAATATCGGACAGCGGTAAAATATTTAGCCAAACGCCGTCTTCTTTGCGGTCGCGCTTTTGTGGTTGCGCTTTTTCCTTTCTAACATCATCCACATAAGTTTTCTGTGGCTTTAGTTCTTTCTTTTTTTCAGTAAAATTTTTATAGTACGGAAAATCAATCTGATCTAAATAAACCGGGAAGTGCACACCGCCTACATCAACCAGCGCCATTTTTTTATTAATGAAATCAACAATGGTAGCCTCTTCGTTGGAATGTAATATTAAAACCTTATCTCCTACCTGGTACTTCATTTTATTTTATAATTCCACATCTTATTTACCAAAATTCTTTTCAGCAACCTTTTCTTTAGCAAGATGACTGTTTCTGTACCCGTACAAAAAGTAAATTAATAATCCGGCTGCCATCCACACAAAAAACCATAACCAACTGATAGCGGGTATTTCGATCAATAGGTATAAACATGATAAGACTCCCATTATAGGAATTAACGAATATTGCTTTTGAATTGTTTTGACAGTAATAATAATTGCGACCAGAATAAACAAAAGAAAAAGGATTTCCTGGTAACTTTCGTGAGTGATATTTGTGATTGAATCGGACAGCCTTTGCCTGAACGCATAGATAAAAACCGCAAGCAGAATTGGAACAATATACCTGCCGTTGATATAAGGTATTTTAAATTTCGTGCTTTCTTTTGGCAAAGGTGGCAGCATCAGCACACCGCCGGAAACCAACGCGAACGCGAACAAAGTGCCTATACTCGTCAGATCAGTGACGATATCAGCCTCCAGCCACAAAGCGCCAATGCCAACAATGATACCGGTTACAATTGTTGAAAATGATGGCGTTTTATATTTAGGATGAATTTTTTGAAATACTTTTGGCAGCAGTCCATCGCGGCTCATGCTCATCCAAATGCGCGGCTGGCCAATTTGAAACACAAGCAACACAGATGTTGTTGCTACCACAGCGCTAATTGAAATGATTTTTTCGATCCACGGTGCCCTTTTTTCAAACACAAATGCCAGTGGATCGTATACATCTTTAAATGCGGAATAATTTTCAATCCCAGTAAGAATCAAAGCAATTAAAATATACAGCACCGTACAAATGATCAGCGAATAAACCATACCGCGCGGAAGGTCTCTTTGTGGATTCTTGCATTCTTCAGCCGTGGTTGAAATTGCGTCAAACCCAATGTAGGCAAAGAACACACTCGATACACCTTTTAAAACACCTTCAAAACCGTTAGGCATAAAAGGCTTCCAATTATTTGTATCAACAAAAAAGGCACCTGCGATGATCACAAAAATGATAACCGCAATTTTAAAGNNAGCACAATAATAATAAACGCAGGCAGGTTAAAAAACACATGCATATCGCCAATCTTTGGCGCATTATTGTATGCATTGATGGCGAACTGGTAATTGGTTGTTTGTTCAACTGTGAGCGGTGCCGCAGATGATAACGCTTTGGTTGCTTCGGAATAAGCATTGATGGCGGTTTTCGGATCAACAAGCATCCAATCAGGCAAATGAATATTAAAAACATTTACAAGCAGGTTATTGAAATAGCCGCTCCACGAAATAGCAACAACAATATTTCCAATCGCATATTCCAAAATCAAAGCCCAGCCAATGATCCACGCTACAATTTCACCAAAGCTCACATACGAATAAGTGTACGCACTGCCTGAAACCGGTACGCGAGCTGCAAACTCAGCGTAGCAGAGCGCAGAAAAACCACAGGTAATGGCCGTGATAACAAAAAGCAGCGAAACCCCGGGACCACCGTTATAAGCGGCGCTTCCGATGGTGGAAAAAATACCTGCACCTACAACTGCAGCAATCCCAAGCAATGTAAGGTCTTTAACAGTTAGTATCCTTTTTAGCGATTCCCTGCCCGCTTCCTCCTTATCTTCTTCAATAGCTTCTGCAATTTTCTTTTTTCGAAAAAGTTGATTTGGCATGTATAAAAATTATGGGAGAAAATTAGGAAAAAATTTAATTGATGATGGAAAAAATTATGCGCACCGCTGTAATGCATGTGCATCGCCATTACCGGCCGCGCGTAGGCAGGTATCAAACTCTTGTGCATTGGAATATGAAAGTGTAAGAAATTACCGTTGTCTTATAGACCGAGGTGGATAAATTTTTTCGATTTTAATGATCTCTTTTTACGAGCAGTCTTGCAAGATGCTTTAAAGGCTCCTTACGGGTTGAAACAACCGCCATGTCATCAAAATGTTGAAGTGCATCGTTTAAGAATTGTTCTTTTAATTCAATAGCCCATTCATCAATTTTAATTTCTTTATATAGATTTAAAACCCGGTCAACTTTACTGGCGTTACCGGTTTTCAGCAGTTCATCCAGTTCCTGCTTTTGAGCAGGATTGGCTGATTCAAGGGCTTTGATAAGCAGGAATGTTTTTTTATTGGAACGAATGTCGCCGCCAATTTGCTTACCGAATTTTTCAGTGTTACCAAAAGAATCGAGGTAGTCATCCTGCACCTGAAAAGCAAGGCCTATTTTTTTGCCGGCTTCGTACAGCAGTTCAAGATTGCCGAGGCTGCCACCACCTAAAATGCCGCCCATCTGCAGGCTTGCGGCAATCAGCACCGATGTTTTAAGTGTGATCATGTTCAGGTACTCACCGTAGGTTACATCGTCGCGTTTTTCAAAATCCATGTCAAGTTGCTGCCCTTCGCAAACCTCAACCGCCGTTTGATTGAACAGGAACATAATGCGATGCAAAAAGTTATTATCGATCCGGTTGAGCGCTTCGTACGCCTTAATAACAAGTACATCGCCGGCGAGAATTGCGGTAGGCTCAGTGTATTTTGAATGCACGGTTTCCTTTCCACGGCGTAACGGCGCTTTATCCATAATATCGTCATGAATTAAAGTAAAATTGTGAAACAACTCAATTGCCGTTGCTACTTCCCATGCATCAGGGATAATATCACCAAACAATTCATTACCCATCAAACATAGCACCGGCCTGATGCGTTTGCCGCCAATCCCTAAAAAATAATTTACAGGATCATATAAAGTTTCTGGTGAACCGGGGATATTATGTGTGTCGAAATACTCTGAAAATTTAGCTGATAATTCCTGAAATGTATGCATAACCTAAAAATTGCGTCAAATGTAAAGATTTTTTTATTGGAAGCAGAAGTGATCAGGGCACAGGTTCACGCAATGCGAGGTATTTGCATGTTGATTTATATTCAAAATTCGAACGGAGCGTCGCAAATTCGTTGCCAGATGCACTTCAGCCGGTTAAATAATCACTCCTCCACCCAATCATAATCCAATTGCCGCTTTTCCAAATTTGCTGCTACAACTTTGATACGAACCTTATCGCCCATGGTGAATTTTTTTCGGGTACGCCTTCCTATCAACGCGTAATCAGATTCAGAGTGTTCAAAATCGTCATGTTCCGAAAGCATTGCCATGCTTACCATTCCTTCGCAAAGGTGGTCAACCGTTTCTGCCCAAAAACCATGTTTGGAAACCCCACTGATGATGGCATCAAAATCTTCACCCACAAATTTCTGCATGAACTGTACCTGCTTGTATTTGTTAGCGCTGCGTTCGGCTTCCATTGCCTGGCGCTCCCTGTCGCTGCAATGCTTGCACTTCTCCTCCATCTTTTTATCAATGTTCACACGGTCTTCCAAAACTTCAAGTAGAATGCGGTGTACCATCACGTCGGGGTAACGGCGTAATGGCGATGTAAAGTGGCAATAATATTCAAACCCAAGCCCGTAGTGGCCTACATTGCTCGCGGTGTATTTTGCCTTCGCCATAGTGCGAATGCCTAACTGTGAAAGCACGGCCTCTTCGGGTTTGCCCTGTGTTTCTTTCAGTAATTTATTAAATGAATCTGCGATGGCCTCCGCACTTGAAATATCAAACTTATATCCAAACTTGTTTGCAAACGCAATGAAGGGCAACAACTTTTCTTCATCCGGTTTATCGTGAATGCGGTAAGGAAACGGGATAGATTTATTATTCACTTTCTCTTTCGACACATGCTTTGCCACGTAACGGTTGGCGAGCAACATTAGTTCCTCGATCAATTGATGTGCCTGCTTGCTTTCCTTCAGTTCAATGCCAATGGGTGCTCCTTTTTCATCGAGTTTAAAACGAACTTCGGTAGAATGAAAATTAATCGCACCTTCGTCAAACCTGTACCTGCGCAGGGTTTGAGAGATATTATTAATGGCAAGTACTTCTTCGGCGTGATCACCCCCGCCGGTTTCAATGATTTCCTGCGCTTCTTCGTATGTAAACCTTCGGTTAGAATGAATGATTGTTTTACCAAGCCAGTATTGTTTCACTTCGGCTTTATCGGTCATTTGAAAAATTGCAGAAAAGCAAAGTTTGTCTTCATTCGGGCGCAAAGAACACAATACGTTTGAAATATGTTCGGGCAACATGGGGTTCACCCTGTCGGGCAAATAAACCGAAGTTGCTCTTTGATAGGCTTCATCATCCAGCGCATTGCCGGGCGTTACGTAATGGGCCACATCTGCAATGTGTACGCCAATTTCATGATTGCCGTTTTTTAGTTTCCTGTAAGAAATCGCATCGTCAAAATCTTTGGCATCAACGGGGTCAATTGTAAAAGTTAAGATGCCGCGAACATCTTTGCGCAAGCTGATTTCGTCTTTGCTGATTACGTCCGGCAAGCGTGCAGCAATTTCCAGCGCTTCATCACTAAACTGTTGCGGAAACCCATGTTCTAAAAGGGTTTCCTGCATTGCCACGTCAGCTGCATTTTCCTCATTCACAATAGAAACAATTGTTCCTTCAGGGCGTTTATCGCCTTTTTCCCATTGCACAATTTTCGCGATCGCCTTGTCGCCATCTTTTACCCCGTTGAAATTATTTTCAGGGATATAAATATCCGGAATGTGTTTTTCACGGTCGCCCAGCACAAATGCAAAACCTTTACTCATTTGCACCACGCCCATAAATTCTGTTCGTTTACGCTGCACTACTTCCACCACCCTTCCCTTCATTCTCGAATCAAAACCCGACGTAATTTTAATACGAACGATATCGCCATTCATGGCATTGCTGATGTCTTCAGGGTACACCAACACATCTTCCTCAAGCCCGTCAACGATCACGAATGCGCGGCCTGAGCGGGTGATTTCAATCTTTCCTTTTAACGTATCATCTGATGTATTTCGAACCCGCTTTCTCGAAGCGGAAACTTTTTTGGAAGTTGTATTTCTTTTGTTTGAGGAGCTGTGCCTTCTACCCATAACCTAACTTTTATTCTTTATAAAATCAAAAATAACATTATTAAAATCATTTCCCGTGTTAAATAAAAACTGATGCTCCACCGGAATGGCAAAAACAGGGATATCCTGAAATTCTTTCTCAAACTCCTTTAAACGCATCGCATCTTTTTCGGTTGTGAAGATGATTTTGTTTTGCTTATCAATCGATTGGAAAATTTGTTTTATCTGATCAATATCGCTTTGGCCGAAGCTGTGATGGTCAGGAAAACTGATCATTTTTAAGCTAATATCATGCCGCTTTAAATAGCCGATAAGCGGTTGGGGATTGGCGATTCCGGTAACCAAAACAGCATTTTTAACGGATTCCGGCTGAGTTGCCGCAGCATTGAAAATATGATGGGGTTCGCCGTAAGCGAACGTTGTAAAATAAACCAACTGCGCCGGTAGCGGATTTATTTTTTGAATAATATTTTTCTTTTCAGTTTCTGAAAGGTCAGCAGGGCACTTGGTAACTACAATGATTTGGGCATTGCGGTAATTTTCTTTTAAGTCTCTTAGCTGTCCGGCAGGCAAATAATAATCATCCGTAAAAATATTGTCGTGCTCCGTTAGTAAAATATTCAACCCTGCTTTTACGGCTTTGTGCTGAAACGCATCGTCCAAAATAATTACTTCGGTGGCGGGAAAAAGTTTTAAGGTTTCATTGATCGCCTCTACCCTTTTCTCTCCCACTACTATTTTAGCCGGGGAAAATTTAATATGGTATTGCATGGGTTCGTCACCAATCTTTACCGCATTGGTGTCCGCATCTGCCAGTAAGAACCCCTGTGTGTGCCGTTTATAGCCCCGGCTCATAGTCGCTACTCTGAATTGATATTGCAGCAACCTGATCAGGTATTCGATATGGGGTGTTTTACCCGTGCCTCCTACTGATAGGTTCCCTACACTGATAACAGGCACACTGAATTCTATGGATGAATAAAAGCCACTATCGTATAGCCTGTTCCTCATCCATACTACGGCGCCGTATATAAATGCAAGCGGGTACAACAAAACTCGCACCGCTGAAAATAAATAATAAAAAAACCTGCCTTCCATTGTCAGGGATAAAGGTACTTAACTGCTTCTATACTACACACTTATCCTGACAGGCGTACATAGGCACTCAAATCACATATTTTCATTATCTTAGATGGAGTTATTTGCGGATCAACCCGGCATTTTATAGCCTGCCAGGCTAACTATTAATTAAAAAAAGCCGTCTTGATAATACAACACCTGAAATATTTACACAATGAATCTCAAAACCTACTCAACATACTGCTTTTTTCTTCTCCTACTGTTGCCATATACAATATATGCTCAGAATACATCCTGCCCTCCTAACCTTGATTTCGAACAGGGAAATCTATCCAACTGGGAGTTTTACGTCGGCGGTTGTTGCCCTACAAATACAACTACAAATAGCGGCCCTATTGCAGGCCGTCATACCTTAATGTCTGGCACCGGAGTAGACCTTTATGGAGGTTTTCCTGTTGTAGCACCGGGTGGAGGAAACTATTCCCTCAAATTAGGCAACAGTGCAACCGGTGCGGAGGCTGAACGTGCAAGATATTATGTGAGAGTACCGGCTAATCAAAACAATGTTTATACACTATTGTACAGCTATGCTGTTGTTTTTCAAAATCCCGGACACGCACCTAATGAACAACCTCGATTCGAAGTAACAGTATTTGACTCTGCTACCGGCATTCCTGCTCCATGCAATGAATATACTTTTGTGTCGAGTACAGGGCTACCCGGTTTTCAGAGAGGCAGTGCCGGTGTATTGTACAAACCTTGGGCCACAGCCAGCATCGACTTGTCAGCCATGGCTGGCCGTACTGTTGCTATTGATTTTACCTCTGGAGATTGTTCCTTGGGCGGACACTTTGGCTATGCTTATATCGATGTTACCTGCAACTTCTTTCAAACTCATACGCTCTACTGCCCCGATAATCCTACTTATACCCTTTCCGCCCCTCCCGGTTTTGAAACTTACGAATGGCGAGACGCATCACTGCAAACTGTATTAGGTACCAATCGAGACCTCACAATCGCTACCCCTACTACGACAACGATGTTTGCTGTAATACTGGAGCCCTATCCTGGTTTTGGTTGCCCCGATACGATATTCACTACTTTCAGCATCACAAGCATGAGTATCCTGCATACTCCTGATACAGCTCTATGTATTGGTTCCAGTTTTCAACTTGCGTCAGGCACCAATAGTACGTCTTACCCATTTACTTATGCATGGACACCTGCAACAACACTCAGCTGCAGCAATTGTGATAGCCCTATAGCTAACCCCACTGTAACCACAAAGTACTATGTGACTATAACAGACAAAGATGGCTGTACCGCAACAGACAGTGTTATAGTAAGAGTGGATGAACGTGTCTTCGCCGAGATAGTTATGCCTGACACCGTATGTGCTTTCGACTCAGTTACTATCATAAATAACAAGATTAACCCGGTCAATGCTGACTACATTTGGAACCTGCATGACGATTATGGCACAATTATTTCCGGCCTTGGAAATGATACCATAGTAGGTATTTGGCCATCGCCGGGCATGAAAGTTGTAAAAGTGCGGGCTATCAATGGATTGTGCACAGCAGTAGACTCTGACTATATATACATCAACGAGAAGCCAATAGCCAATTTTGAAGGTGACAAAGATGTATGCGTGGGCACTCCCTGGCAAGTAAGGCCCTATCAACAAAATGCCCAATACTACTGGACTATTGATGGGCAATCAATAACTGATACTGAATATAGAGACATGTACACGTTGACATGGAATACAACAGGTGAAAAGTTGGTCAACTTAAAATTAATAAACGAACCTGGTTGCATCGGGATAAAAGAGGAATACATAGGAGTTCATGAATTTCCGGTCGCAGAAATTATTCCAATAAATGCTGATAATCTATGTAAAGGCAAAGAATATGAACTTAGCGCTGCAGAAGGCTATCGATACGAATATTCCTGGTCACCACCTCAGTATTTTTCCAACAATCAGTCTTCATTCGTTGCAGGACGGGCCGAAAAAGAAGAATACATATACCTGGATGTACGTAATCAATGGCATTGCATTTCTCGGGATTCATTTTTTGTTGATGGCGGCCTATGTTGTGACATATTTATGCCTGATGCCTTCTCCCCTAACAATGATGGTCGAAACGACAGCTATTGGTCTCCTGATATAGACAGGGTGCAACTTGTTCATTTAATGATTGTGAACCGTCGTGGACAGGTGGTGTATAATACCAAGTCGGCAATAGCCTGGGATGGAACCTATAAGGGACAGCCTGCAGGGCACGACACATACAATTATTTCATAAGATACGTGTGCGACGGGGAGGAAAGGGAGAAAAAAGGAACATTGATCTTACTACGTTAAGCCGTTAAAATAGGGCATTCAACGCTTTTCTTGTTACCTTTGCGCCACTATTATGGCAGATAATAACCGTTACAACCAAAGAGGGGTTTCCGCCCAAAAGGAAGATGTACATAAAGCTGTAGCCCGTTTAGACAAGGGCCTTTTCCCTAATGCATTCTGCAAGGTATACCCTGACTACTGGGGCGGTGACGAGGCATATTGTAACCTGATGCACGCCGATGGAGCCGGAACAAAGTCTATACTGGCATATATGTACTGGAAAGAGACCGGGGATATGAGCGTATGGAAGGGGATTGCCATAGACTCGATAGTAATGAATACCGACGACCTGCTGTGTGTAGGTGCTACGGGGCCATTTACTTATTCGTCAACCATAGGACGCAACAAACACCTCATACCCGGAGATGTAATCGCTGAAATTATCAACGGTAGCCAGGCATACTTTGACACTATGCATGAATACGGCATAGACATAAGGTTCCTGGGAGGTGAGACAGCTGATGTAGGTGATGTAGTGCGCACCATAATAGTGGACGGAACTATGGCATGCCGCATGGAGCGCAGCAAGCTGGTAACAACTGAAAACATGCAAGCCGGAGACGTGGTAGTATCACTTGCCAGCTACGGACAAGCTACTTACGAAACTGAATATAACAGCGGAATGGGCAGCAACGGCCTCACTAGCGCCCGCCATGAATTGCTGAAACATGAGTACGCATCAACATATCCGGAAAGCGTTGACCCCAACCTGCCGAAGGAAGTCGTATACAATGGTAATTACGGACTGACAGATAGTACTGTTACGGGCCTAGACGTTGGCAAAATGATATTGTCCCCTACCCGTACGTACGCACCTGTAGTATTGAAGGTATTGCAGCAGCATTTTGATAAAATACACGGCATAATACACTGTAGTGGTGGCGGCCAGAGCAAATGCCTGCATTACCTGCCCATGCCTTTGCGCATAGTCAAAAACAACCTGCTTCCACCCCCTCCTCTCTTTANNCTGACTGGCGGGAAATGTACCAGGTATTTAATATGGGGCAAAGACTGGAGTTGTTTACTGACAGGGATACTGCTGAAAGTATTATTGACATAGCGAAATCGTTTAATATTGATGCTGTAATATCAGGGCGTGTAGAAGCAGCCGAACATAAGGAGGTGGTAATAGAAAGCCCCTACGGTACATTCAGCTATCAATAAAATGAAATTTTTTGTTAAGACGCATTTATTCATATTATTGGCATAATCTGTGCTATATAAACCAAAAAACAAACTTTATGCATATCAAAACATTGCTCTTAGCCATTACCGGANNCAGGCGCAGGATAAACTCTTCAAGAAAAACGGGGATATGATGGAGGTAAAAGTTACCGAAATCACTGCCCGCACCGTTTCATACAAGAAAGCTGATAATACAGGAGGTCCTACCTACACTATCAACAAGGCCGATGTGTCAAAAATTGAATATGAAAACGGCAGCGAAGACTTTTTTGCACCGTCAGAAACCAGCAGGCCTGCACGTAAGAAAGTAGACTACGGCAACAACATTATCAGCATAATGCCGATGCAAGTAATGACATATGATGTAGGTGTAGGTATAGCATACGAGCGTGTATTGGACAAGGCCGGCATCCTTAGCTTCTATTTGCCTGTAATGATGGAATTTGACGGAACCAATGGCAGGAATGCCGCTGTAAATCCTAATGGCAATACATACCCCGCATTTTATGTCATGCCGGGACTTAAACTCTACCCAACAGGCAGCAAAGGTGTGATACGATATGGCGTAGGGCCTAACTTGGCATACCGTACCGGCCAGGAATATGATTTCAAATATGACAACCAAGGCAATATAACTGGAGTGGGAGAACAAACACGTAATATGTTAGGAATCATGGTAACCAACTCACTGAACATTAACCCAACTAAAAACATCCATATGGGACTTGAGTTGGGGCTAGGGTTCACCTACTTCAATAAGCTGGGTGGTGTAGAAATGGGCACAGAAGCCCTCGCCCAATTCGGATTTAAAATAGGTTACAGATTCTAGAATTAAAATATCTCATAGCATATGAAAAAGATGATAACATTGACAGCGTTTGTAGCAAGCATTTCTGCCTTTGCTATGTCATGCGCCAAGGAGTATAACTGCGTATGCACCAATTATAGCGAAATTGTTGAAGCCAACAGCCAGGCTGAGGCAGAGAATACCTGCGATGCCAAAGGCCCGTCCTGCGACATCCAGTAAATATTGTTAAGCTATTTTACTACAGCCCCGTTAATAAAATAACGGGGCATTTTTTTCCCTTCCTATTATGGTGGGAATAACAAAAGCCTATGTCAGCTTGCTGTACACACCTCTGCCAACCATATATTTTCTATGCTATNNAATAATATTATACAACACTAATCATTTAAACTTTTATTATGAAAAAAGCTCTATTAATTGCCGTAGCACTATTCACTATCAGTCTTACATCGTGCAAAAAAGACTGGACTTGTGATTGTGGAGATCCTGCTTCCAATTTTGAAATCAAGGAAACTACAAAGACCAATGCTAAAGCCCTGTGCGAGGGAAAGACCCCGATTTCAGGAAACCTTACTGGCTGCACATTGAAATAATTCAGCTGCACGATTATTAAAAAATAAACGCCCCGTGCTATACGGGGCGTTTTCATTATACCTTATTCAACGGGTTGTTGTAATTGCTCTCGTATTTTGCCTTCTACCTCCTGCATCATTTCAGGGTTATCCAGCATAAATTGTTTTACAGCTTCACGGCCCTGGCCTATCTTGGCATCGCCGTAACTGAACCATGAGCCACTCTTGTTCAGTATACCCAGGTCAACACCCATATCGATTATCTCTCCCACTTTACTGATACCTTGTCCGAAGATGATATCAAACTCCACGGTACGGAACGGAGGGGCAACTTTGTTCTTAACTACTTTCACTCGTGTACGGTTACCACTGGCTACATCACCGTCTTTTATCTGGCTGACACGACGTATGTCTAAACGCACGGAAGCGTAGAATTTCAATGCATTCNNCCCATTTCTCCTTCCAGTTCACCTTTGGGTACCAGTGCGGCAACAGAGTCAATAACTACCACATCCAGCGCGCCGGAAGAAATAAGCCTGTCAGCTATCTCCAGGGCCTGCTCACCATAGTCAGGCTGAGAAATAATGAGGTTGTCAACAT
>DINJ01000185.1:14551-15065 GCA_002423665.1 Bacteroidetes bacterium UBA5543
AAAGCCTTGTTGGCTTCAGCCATACGGTGTGTATCTTCTTTCTTTTTGAAAGCACCACCTTCACCTTTTGCTGCTGCAACGATTTCGTTGGCCAGTTTGTCGGCGATGGTACGTCCGTTGCGCTCGCGGCTGTAACGGATGAGCCATTTGATGCTCAGGGAAATTTTACGGNNGCATCAAAAGCATGTTCAGCATCTATAATAGCACAGATACCACCCTTCTTTTGCGCCTCGGCTATAGTATGTATAGCTATGGTGGTTTTACCCGAAGATTCAGGGCCATATATCTCTACTATACGTCCGCGCGGGAAACCACCCACGCCCAGCGCTACATCCAATCCTAAAGAACCCGTGCTGATGGTGTCGATATTCACCGTTTGTTTATCACCCAGCATCATTACAGAGCCCTTGCCATAATCCTTCTCGATCTTGTCCAGAGCGAGCTTAAGTACCTTTAATTTTTCATCTGCTGCCATATAATATTTGATTTTATGCTAAACTATAATTTTTACAAG
>DINJ01000185.1:15124-15308 GCA_002423665.1 Bacteroidetes bacterium UBA5543
CAGGACGAACCTCAGCAGGAATCTGGAAGGTAGCACCACCTATACGGCGGCTGCGTACTTCTACTGCGGGAGTTACGTTAGTCAGCGCTTTTTTCCACACTTCATAACCATCTTCACCGGTCATGCTGCTTACTTTGTCTACAGCATCGTAAAACGCTTTCAGAACGATGCTTTTGTTACCACC
>DINJ01000185.1:15569-32638 GCA_002423665.1 Bacteroidetes bacterium UBA5543
TTTTTAAAGGACTGCAAAGGTAATGTATCTTTTTAATTCACGCAAAATTATTGTCAAAAATAGTGGTAACTATAGCTAATAGTCTTCAATCATGAGTCGTAAGCTTGTTTTCAAGGGCAGTTTTGGAGTGTAAAGTTCTGATTTTTATTGCTTTCTGGAGGCTTTTCAGGCATATTCCTACTCTGTCATCCTCATTATCGCCACCCTACCATTAGCCCCCGCCAGGTACATATGTTTTTTATCAATACTTGGTTTCATCACATGAAAGCCTTTTTCATCGGACAGGGGTTTCCAGTTATGCCCGTTGTCGGTAGACACATCTATACCTGTTGGGCCTACGGCGAAGATTGCCCATGTATTACTATCTTTTGAGGTGGTGTCGGTATCTACATAAGCCAGGCATTCGCGGTAGCCGCGTGTGGTGGTTTGCGGGGCATGCCAGTCTTTCCCCTTATTATAGGTGTAGAAGCAATTGGCAGTACTTACCGTATCGTTGCGGTAGTCGCCGCCGGCTATCAGCCAGTTCCACACATTCCCTCCAATCATAATTGAAAATATGCCCGTACTTGCTGAAGTTGCCAGCATAGGGGTGGGTATAGTACGCCAGCACTTGCCCCGGTTGCGAGAAAAATACAGTTTAGACTTCTTACCACCCACTGCCACTACCACAGCGCTGTGGAGAAAGCAACCTATAGCAGTACCGCTTGCGGCAAAGGAAGCTTCACCCTCCCCCATTTTTGGGCGATGTTTTCGTTTGCGTTCTTTCCATGTGTGCGCGCCGTCTTTAGTATACAGCAGCAGCATACGTCCGTTGATAGGGTCGCCGTGTATGAGCCCTGCCTTCTTGTTCCAGAAATCTACCCCATCTATAAAGGCCGCACTGTCCGTGTTCTTATACACCTCTTTCCAGGTGTAGCCACCATCGTGGGTGTACAGCACGTAGGCAGGACTGCCTGCATTGGCAATAATAGCATGGTTGGCATCAAATCCATATACAGTGCGGAAGTCACAATCTTCGTAACCCGGCACCCTGAAGAACCTCCGGGCGTTGCCGCTGTCAGTGATGCGGCCCACATAGCCTCTGCTGCCGCCTACCCATACCGCACCATCGTGGGCTACCGACATCCCGCGGAAGGAAGTATTAATCCTGGTATCTATGTATTTCAATGAATACATCTGCCCGTAGGNNAGGAGGCGGTGGCTGTGAGCAGGATAAAGAGTAATAGTATGGAGTGGCGCATGGGGTAAGGTACGGAATAGTTGTCTGAATCAGGATTACAGCAGACACGAATGCTCTGCGGAACATTTGCGCGAGTAGAAATTCTCAATGACCTCCTATGGTTTTCCCACGCTCCCATTTTTCTCTAAAATGTATAGGTAGATTTTTTTCGAACAATTTTATCAAAACATCAAAGTTTAGTACATTCTTTTCTTGCATATTAATTGGCATAGTGTTTACTCTTGAAAAAGTTAAATGCCCTAATTTTTTATTTAACCGCATTTTGTAATCTGCCCATTTTGATTTGGATTTTTCTATTTCATCTTTCAATTCATCTTTTGAGATTAATACATCGTAATAATGTGAAATTCTTATATCATCCTGTGTTGCACGGTCAAAGAAAAATTCACCTATATTACGTGAATGTAATAAACATGCTTCCCGAACAGCTTCACCATAAGGCTTTGGTAAACTAGTGGGGTGTGCGGTGCATAGATATCTATTCATTTCAAAGGAAATGTGTTCTACTGCATCTATTAATTGTTGCTTGTCAGGAACCATCATAGCTTTTTTGTTGTTTACAGAGAATGGACTTCAATTAAAAGACTTTCTTATTACCTACCTCCCCCTCCTGTTAGCTCTAATCACCAACACCCCAAATACAATAAAAGGTATGACCGAGGCAATGATTTTGAAATTCATGCTCATAATACCGATAGCAAACATAAACAGCAGCAGCAAGCTGAGCGATCCCAATCCTATGTAGGTGAGTATGCGTGAAGGTGTCTTCTGAAAGAGTGTTATGAACAACAGCAACTGCCCCGCCAGTGGTATAAGCACGAAGGGGTGAGCGAAGTTGTCGGTAGTGCTGCTGCCGAAGAGTAATTCAAATTCGGCCTGGCCGAGGAAGGAATGCTGGCCACCACCCCACTCAAGGTAACCCAGCAGTGAGCTGAGCAACAGGCAAAGGTTGAGTATCTTTTTCATGCGTAATATTAATATACTCCACATGCATTTTGAATAGGCGACATTCAATTTTAACATTTTAACCATTTAATNNCGCAGGATATTTTTACTTTTTTATTTTTTACTTTTTATATGACTCCTGACAAGATTAAGTTTGGTACGGATGGCTGGAGGGCTATCATCGCAAAGGATTTTACGGTATATAATGTAGCCCGCGTATCTAAGGCGCTGGCCGACTGGCTGAAACAAAGCAACCCTACACCCAAAGTAGTGGTGGGGCACGATTGCCGTTTTGGTGGCGCTATGTTTACCGAAACGGTGGCCGATGTACTCTGCGCCAATGGCGTGAAAGTAGTTATGGCACAGGGCTATATCAGTACCCCTATGCTGTCTTTCGGTGTGCTGAAGCTGGGTGCCGACCAGGGCGTGGTCATCACCGCATCGCACAACCCGCCATCGTATAATGGTTATAAGCTGAAAGGCCCCCACGGCGGCCCTACCAGTCCTAAACATATTGCTGAGGTAGAAGCACTGATACCTGAAGAGGTGGAAATACCCGGCATGTCGCTGGCACAACTGGAAGACGCCGGCATGCTGGAATACGTGGCGCTGGAGGATATGTATGTGAGTTACCTGCAGGAGCATTTTGATTTTGCAGCGTTGAACAAATCACCGTTTNNGACCACAACCCCGGCTTTCACGGACAAGCGCCTGAGCCGATAGATAAGAACCTGAAAGACCTGGCGCATACAATGGCCACCACGCCCGAGCTGAAGATAGGCCTGGCGACAGACGGCGATGCAGACCGCATAGGCCTGTACGACGAGGATGGCAACTTTGTGGACGCACATCACATACTGCTGATACTGATACACTACCTGCATAAGTATAAAAACATGACCGGCAAGGTGGCTATCGCCTTCTCGGTAACGGACAGGGTGAAGCGCATGAGCGAGGCTTACGGGCTGCCGGTAGAGGTAACGCCGATTGGCTTTAAATACATCAGCGAGATAATGACGCAGGAAGACGTGCTGGTAGGTGGCGAAGAAAGCGGCGGTATAGCTGTAAAAGGCCATATACCTGAGCGCGACGGTATCTACGACGGATTACTGATATACCGGTTCATGACAGAAACGGGCAAGACACTGAAACAACTCTGCGAAGAGGTGTACAGCGTAGTAGGTACTTTCGTGTACGACCGCCACGACCTGACAATAGACAACAGCCTGAAAGAAGCCATCATCAACAAAGCAGGCGCTGATGGTTATACTACTTTCGGGAAATATACTTTCAGCCGTACTGAGAAAATAGATGGAGTAAAATACCACCTGGACAACGGCGGATGGGTGATGCTGCGCGCATCGGGCACAGAGCCACTGCTGCGTGTATATGCCGAAGGCAACAGCAAAGAAGAAACAGCTGATATACTGTCAGAAGTAAAGAAAACGATACTGTAATAGTAGTAAGCTATAAACAACAAAGGGCTGCAAGATGATTGCAGCCCTTTGTTGTTTATATGTTGTAAACACTATTGCATTTTCTTAGCATCCTCCAGGAACTTCTGCAGGCCTATATCTGTCAGCGGGTGCTTCAGCAGGCCGAGGATAGAATCCAGCGGACAGGTACAAACATCAGCGCCGGCTTCTGCACACTTAACTATGTGCAGCGGGGTACGGATAGATGCTGCAAGAACCTCTGTCATGAAACCCTGAGCATTATAAATGCCTACTATCTGGTGTATCAGGTCTATCCCATCCCAGTTAGCATCATCTATACGGCCAATAAAAGGCGACAGGTATGTAGCGCCCGCTTTGGCAGCCAGTATAGCCTGCCCTGCTGAGAATACCAGTGTACAGTTGGTAGCTATGCCGTTGTCGGTAAACCATTTGATGGCTTTGATGCCGTCTTTTATCATCGGGACTTTCACCACAATGTTATCGTGAATTTTTGCCAGCTTTTTACCCTCTTCCACTATACCGTTAAAGTCGGTGCTGATAACCTCCGCACTTACGGGGCCGTCTACTATTTCGCAGATGGCTTTGTAGTGGTTCATGATAGCGTCGTGGCCTTTGATACCTTCTTTAGCCATCAGGCTGGGGTTGGTAGTTACACCGTCAAGTATACCCAGGTCATGTGCTTCCTTTATCTGGTCCAGATTAGCTGTATCTATAAAAAACTTCATATACAATTTGTTTCAGGTGCAAAAGTAGTTAAATATTCAGGCAGGGAAAATGAAATTATCAACAAAAGAGATGGGATATAAAAAAAGAACTGGCAAGTTACTTACATCGCGCCGCTACGACCACCTACCCTTGCTACATTCCTGTCCTGGGGGGTTCAGCAGGAGCTGGCCGTATAAGACTTGCCAGAACTGCAAAGGTAGCTAACAAATCTGATTACAGCAAACAAAGGCAGATATATAAAAAACAGCTTTTCATCTGTCATGGCGGGCCCAGACCCGCCATCTCACGTTAAGAAGGGTTAATCATCGCAAACAACACCAGCGATAACTAACCCTCAAATAAGACTTTGCGCAACGGCTAAAAATGATATCAATGCTTGTTCAGCTCCCCTTTCAGGAAGTCGATTACTTTCACCTCTGTGGCATTGTGGCCACGCATATCTGCCAGGTACACCGATACCCAGTCAGTAAGGTGCACGAAGTAGAAAATCTTTTCCCAGTAGCTTTTGCCCTCTGCATATATCTCTGAGATATTCTTGGTGTATTTACGGATAATTTTTTTGTTGATTTCTATCCTGTACTGCGTACGCTCGTACGTTTGCTCATCACGCAGAAAAATAACAGCTTTTGAGTTGTCTTTATCGCGCCAGCCTACCAGTTCGTTATGGTTCATTTCGGGCACGGCATGGTGCCAGCACAGCATTTTACTGTTTTCATTTATCTGCTGGCGAAAACGGATAGCCATTCCTTCATACTCTGCGGTTGAATAGATGATGGGCGTAGCGCCGTACAACTTCTTAGCCAGTGCGGCTGCCTTGCGCTGTATGCTCTTGCTATTCGCCTTCAGTTGCTTGATAGATGCGTTCAGGTCACGCTTGAAATTATAGTCCAGCAGCCCCATGCCCTGCAGCACAAACAATACCTGCGTCATAGAATAACCCAGGCAGGCGCGTGGCGGCATACCCGCTGGCAACATGATGCAGTCCAGTTTCTTCTTCTTCGCCAGTTCGGCTATTTTACCCCCTGAAGTAATGCAAATAACAGTTGCCTTAGCTTTAAGCGCCTGCTGCATAGCCTGCAGGGTCTCCTCGGTATTGCCTGAGTAAGAAGAAACAATCACCAGGCTGTCTTTACCAACAAATGCTGGCAGGAAATAATCTTTGTTGACTATAAAAGGCACGGATAATTTATCAGATACAAAATTCTGTACTATAGAGCCACCTATACCACTGCCACCCAGGCCTGTCAGCACCACATTGGCAAAATCTTTTTTAACGGCTGTAAAACGATAACTTTGGCCTATCAGCAGGGCTTCGTGCAGTTGGGTGGGGAAATTTTGTACTAATTCTTTCATACTTCGTTTTTTCGATGGCCAAACATAATGAAACTGGCACTAATGGTGAAAAAATTGCTGAAAACTTTTTGCAAACAAAGGGTTATAACATCCTGCACCGCAACTGGAAACATGAGAAAAAAGAGGTGGACCTGGTGGCCGAGCAGGACGGGCTGCTGGTGTTTGTAGAGGTAAAGACCCGCTCAGCCTCCTATTTTGGCTACCCCGAGGATGCGGTTAACGACCAAAAGCAGGACTACCTGAAAACTGCCGCCGAAGAATTTTTATACAAACATCCCCAATACCAACGCATCCGCTTCGACATCATCAGCATCATCACCCAAAAAGACACCATTAAAGAAATAGTGCACTTTGAGGATGCGTTTTTTTGAGCTCTATACAAATATTTCGCTCCCCTTTGCTTGGTCTTGTGACTGATCCAACAGGGTCGTGAGCACAATATTTTAAATCAAAATAACACCAATTTTACGTATATTTGCATAGGTAGTCGGTGCCGCAAAAGGCCTCTAATAGCTCTTTGACATAATTGTTCCTAGCCTGTCCACACCGGCTTGCAGCTTTATATGATCACTTTCCTGTTTTGTTCCCTCTCCCGATCAATCCGCACAAAACCTAATATTGATAACCAAACACTTAGCTCAAATTCAGGTTCAAAAAATGTAAACCCAAAAATCCGGGAACATTTTGGAACATTTTTAAAAATAGCTTTGCCTGTCCCGATTATTTCGGGATGCTGCCGGTGCTCTCCGCCTGAGGCGGATTGGGGGGATATACTCAAAAATGGCAGCCTTTTGGCAACACTTTGCAACGAAATACAAGAAAGTCCCCCTCCCCTATCCCGATAGCTATCGGGANNGCAAATTTTTAAAAATCATATGAATTGGAACCCCGCAGGCATTGCTGAAGAACTGTCGACAACAACACAGAAACTGGCTAAGGGTTATGAAACCCTGCAAAACATCGGCGAAGTGGAAGTGGCCACCACGCCCAAAGAATTAGTGTGGAAGCGCGACCATGTGAGTGTATACCACTACATACGCGAAACGCCGGCCAAATGTACCACCCCCGTATTGGTGAGCTTCGCTATGCTGAACAGGCACGACGTGCTGGACCTGCAACCTGACCGCAGCCTGGTAAAAAAGCTGCTGGACGAAGGGCTGGACATATACATCATGGACTGGGGCTACCCTACCAAGGCCGACCGCTATCTGACTATGGAAGACTACATAGACGGCTACATGAACGACGCGGTGGACTTCGTACGTAAGAGCAACGGCGTGGAGAAGATTCATAAAATGGGTATTTGCCAGGGCGGTACATATAGTATGATATACGCCAGCCTGTATCCTGAGAAACTACAATCGCTGACTACATACGTAGCTCCGTTCGACTTTGAACCCGGCGGCAACTGTATGTTGTACACATGGGCCAAGTATATAGACGTGGATGCCATGGTGGATGCGGTAGGCACTATACCAGGCGAAATGATTGATAGCGCATTCGGCATGTTGAAGCCCAGCATGAACATCAGCAAATACCTGGGCGTACTGGACAGCCTGGATGATGAGAAGAAACTGATGAACTTCCTGCGTATGGAAAAGTGGAAAGGCGACCTGCCTGCTATGCCGGGTGAAATGTACCGCAAATACATCAAAGATCTGTTCCGCGACAACCTGCTGATAAAAGGAAAATTTGAACTGGGCGGCCGCAAGGTGGACCTGAAAAACATGACCGTTCCTTACCTGAATGTGTACGCTACGGATGATAACATCATACCCAACGAAAGCACACTGCCGGTAATGAAAGCCATAGGCAGCAAGGACAAGGAAGAATATCCTTTCCCCGGCGGGCATATCGGCGTGTTTGTAGGCGGTAAGAGCCAGAAAGAACTGGCACCGACTGTAGCCAAGTGGGTTATCAAGCGTTGCTAAGAATGCTATTTTAATAGTAAGAGCGCCGGGATAATTCCCGGCGCTTTTGCGTCTTGATTCATTTCGGGTAAATTGTGCTGATGTTTAAAAAGTACGAGGTGCGCAAACAGCGCCTGTCCAACGGCTGCGAGATGGCCTATATAGATGAGGGTAAGGGCGACACTACCCTGCTGATGGTACACGGTCTGGCCAATTACTGCGGTGTATGGGTTAAAAATATAGAAAGCCTGAAACATAACTACCGTTGCATAGCAATAGACCTGCCGGGCAATGGTTATTCCGACGGGGGAGATTATCCATATGGTATTAACTTCTTCTCCGGCTGCGTGTACGACTTTATGCTGCAACTCAACCTGAAGAACGTAGTGCCTGTTGGCCATAGCATGGGCGGGCAGGTACTGCTGAACTTAGTCATCAACCACCCCACTGTATGCGATAAACTGGTACTATGCGCACCTGCAGGTTTTGAGACCTTCAGCCAGATGGAAAGGACATTGTACAAGACAAGTATCCATTTCTTCGACTTCTTTTCTACCGAAGAAAACAGCCTGCGCAAAATAGTTAAGACAAGCTTTTATCAATACCCTGAATATGCGGAAGGTATGCTGCAGGAACTGGTAGAACTGATGCACCGCCAACCTGTAAGCCAATACCGGAAAATGGTAGAAACCTGTATAGACAGTATGATGGAAGAGCCCGTATATGAACAACTGCATACTATACAACAGGAAGTACTGGTAATATACGGCGAGCGGGATGCCCTGATACCCAACAGGCTGATACACCATAACACTACCAAGGCTATGGCTGAGCAAGCAGTAGCCAAAATGCCAAATGCACGGTTGGAAATGCTATCAGGATGCGGACATTTTGTCCAGTTGGAAAAACCCGGGCTGGTGAATGAATTTATCAGGGAATTTGTGGGATGAGTGTTAGTCAGGTGACACAACAACGGCAGGTGTTAGCCTTTCTTAATGCCGGGGTACTTCATATTCAATCCTTTGAGTGTATCGCGGAGGATAGTGGCAACCAGGTATGATTTATACCAGTTCTGGTCGGATGGAATGATATGCCAGGGGATGTTGTTGCAGGAGTTAAACGCCTCTTCATAATACTTCATATAAGTGTCCCAACGAGCTGATTCGTCGAAGTCCTTTGAATTGTACTTCCACATCTTGGCCGGTTCTTTCAGGCGCTCTACCAGTTGCTCGTGTTGTTCTTCCTGGGATATATGCAGATAAAATTTAAGGATGGTAGTGTTGGCATGTTCTGTAAGCAGGTGCTCAAAATCGTTGATGGCTTTTATACGTTTCTGAGCGGTGGCGTCATCTATCATACAATGTACACGGGTCACGAGTATGTCCTCGTAATGAGAGCGGTTAAACACATGAATCATGCCCCGAGGCGGAGTAACCNNGCACTTTAAAAGAATATACCCTTATGCCAGTAGGATTCATGGACGTAAACACATCGCGCACTACCCCATCTTTACCGCTGGCGTCCATACCCTGAAATATGATGAGTATACTGTGCTTATTCTCCGCGTACAGCAGGTTTTGCAGCTCGTTCAGTTCTTCCAGGATATCCTTAGTCCTCAGCTTCGCAGCTTCTTTATCCCAGCCTTCAGGGGCCTTGGTACTGATATTCTTTAAGCTGATTTCTGCCATTACATATCCGCGTTGAATAATCTCCTGTAAGCTTTAATGAATATCGCACCCAGGTTTTTGTGCGGGGGTACGTAATCGTCAAACATTTCCTTGATAGGCTTGGAAGCAGTACTGAAATTGCCGCCCAGTGTTTGCCATGTGGTAATCCAGTTGATGTCTTGCCCGGCAGATATCTGGTCGTTGATGGCCTTGATAATAGGCTCGTTGATGCTCATAGCACCCGTCTGTTTAGACGATATGATATTGGCATTAGGCGCCTTGCTGAGTACAGTAGACAGATTGTGGTAACCTCCGCATGAACCAAGTATTACTATCCTGTTTTCTTTAGAAATCCTGTCGAGTGTAAGCGGCAGGTGGTAACTGTGCCCCCTGTNNATCTTCCGGTTCTTCCAGCGGCATATTGGCGTATACCACTACCGGCCTACCCGATATTGACGTAATCTTTGTCCAGAACTCAGTCTTTTCAATCGCCCATTTTGTCTTGTCTTTAAAGTTGGTGAGGAAACTGTTGTATGAGGCGCGGCCGTCTTCATCGCCATAGAAGAAGAACTGCTCATACACTACTTTACCCTCTTCGCCTGTCAGGTTGTTGTAAGGCACCATGTTGATAGGCGGCAATTTCAGTCGTGCAGACTGTGCCATTACTGCCTCGCTGTTATCACTGCTGCGCGTGCCTTCAAATAATGTAGCCAGCAGCCCATACACGATTACTCCCTTCTTGCTGCCTTTGCGATAAGATTGCTCATAGTTATATTTCACCTCATTACGCAGGAAATCAGCCAGTTCTTCATCACGTATACTGCCGAATGCATCCGCAACATCCACAGCCCCTTCCAGGTCATCATCCTTGCCCTGGTCCAACCCGGCGATAAAATCCTTCATGATCTGCGTTTTCTGCTCGGGGGCCATTGTGCCCAGGAAATCGCTCATAGTATTGTAACCTGCACACATACGCAGGAACGNNCATCATCCTGTTAAAGGTGCCTACGAAACTACTGGTATATATTTCGTCCTGACCGTAAACCATAATAAAATAAAGCACTTCAGGAGGCATGCCATTGATACACTTGAAGCGAACAGGTGGTTTTTCTTCATGCAGATCGTTCATTTCCCGCACATAACGCAGACCACGGTAATGTAATTCGTCTGTATAAGTATCGCCACCAAGGCTAACATTTTCCAGTTTCAATCTTACCAGGTTCTGGTAGTACAAATCCTCATCTGCCGCTATTGCGTCTATCTGTGCAATTGTCTTCTTTCCTGTATAAATATCATTGAGGAAAGGCATGGCACGCAACGGCGACTTGGAATAACGGGCTATCTGTACTATCGCGCGCACCAACGGATCCGGACAGTTCTCGACTACATAACGCAATCCGCTTGTGGACGTAGCGTAGTTGAATACTTTGTTGGGTACCACACGAGCAGCGGCTGCAATTACATCGCAAGCATAAGAATAAGAGGCAAACTCAGCCAGCTTATCAATCATCATAGCCGGCTCCATCCGGCCCATTTCGCGATACAGATATTGCCTGTCAGGATGCTCTGCTTCCAATATACGTGTGCAGTTATTCAACGTATACACGTTCACATTGTCTTCTATGAACATAGTTGTTCTGCCTTGGTAGTCTGCTATAATGAAATCCTTGAGATTGGTAATGGAGCGTCTGTAGAAATAACCATCAGGTGCAGGATCTGATAAATAACGCTTCAACAATTCATCTACTGCTTGCAGGTAGCGGAGTTTATTGTTATTTTCTGTGCGGGCATCCCAACCTACATCGGCAGCCGGCAGGTTTTCAATCATTACCTGTATCTGGTCTACATCTTTGATAAGCGACTGAGTGAACAAGCGCGAGAAGACAGAATCTTCTTTGNNGACAGTAACAAAGCCGTCAACAGTACCATCGGCGCCGTCTATCCTGCCCTGGAACTCATCTATATGGCCACGCCCATTGTGCCAGAGCTGACGTTGCAGCGGTATGGGATTGATAAGCGTATCAATATCATAGATACTCACCACTACTTCCGGTTCATCATTGTCTTTCTTCTTACGTTTCTGTGCAGATACCGGTTCGCATACCCAAAACATAAGCAGGGCGAACAATGCCGCATATTGAAATATTGTCCTAAACATTTGTATTCGTTGTGCCACTTAACATGCGAAAATAGGCAAAGTAGCTGTTAAGGTTGTACAAATAATGGTTATTAACCATTCGTTATCAAAATGTTTACAAGCTACATACAGGCCCACAGGCAGCTTACAGGTACTTATCCAGTTCTACCGACCATGTTTTGTATGCTGTATCATTTAGGTGAATATTATCGCTTGTAAAGCCCGACAATAATGTACCTGCAGGCGCAAACAAAGCATTCAAGTTAATCACTGTTACTTTTCTTAATGCGCAAAGACTGTCAAGTGCAATGTTGTAATCCCTGATTTTTTCGTTGAATTGTATAAACCCGGGATAACCATCCGCCGTATACATTATATGGTAAACATAAAATTCGCAATGGCCTGCCATCACAGATATTATACTATCCATATTACGGATATACTCATCTCTGCCTACCCCACCTGCAATGTCGTTAACCCCCACATTCACGAAACACTTAACCGGTCTTGCATTCAGTGCATGTCTTGCCATTGCCAGGGCTGTAGCCGATGTTGCACCACCAGAGCCAAAACTTCCCACATCGCACCGGTTGAGCAAGTTAATCCAGGCACCACGCGCTATATGGCTATCGCCCAGCATAACGATATTCTTCTTGCGGCTGTGATAGGCCTGTGCCGACTCTATTTCTTTCGTAACCGGATTGTAGACATGTTGAGCTGAGCGCCTACCTGCAAAAAAGAAAATCGCTGCAACTACTATTATTACCAAGTACTTCATCAAGTATTATCCAACTGTTGACAGCCGCTCAACGTACATGGGAAATGATTGCATGAACTCATTTACTTCACCACGGACGGTCTTTATCAGCATCTCATCATCGGGAGACATCAGTACCCTGTCCAGCCAATCCACTATCTGTGGCATGTGTTCCNNGTAACAGCAGGTACGCCTATGCGTATACCGGAAGTTACAAAGGGAGAGCGGTCGTCGAAAGGCACCATGTTTTTGTTGAGGGTGATATCAGCGTGTACCAGCACATTCTCCGCTTTTTTACCCGTTATGTTTTTGTTGTGCAGGTCTATCAATACCAGGTGGTTGTCTGTACCGCCTGACACTACGTTATAATCTTTGGCAACCAAAGCCTGCGCCAGGGCCTGAGCATTGTTGATAACCTGTTGTGTGTATACACCAAATTCCGGCTGTAGTATCTCGTGAAATGCTACAGCTTTTGCAGCGATAGTATGCTCCAGCGGGCCACCCTGTATGCCGGGGAATACTGCTAAATCAATCAACTGGCTCATAAGACGGACTTCTCCTTTAGGGCCTGTGATGCCCCAAGGATTCTCAAAATCATGCTTCATCATGATAAGTCCGCCACGAGGCCCGCGCAATGTTTTGTGCGTGGTAGTAGTAATGAAATGGCAATGTTCAAAAGGAGAGTTAAGATGATGTTTCGCAATCAGACCAGCAGGGTGAGAAATATCAGCTAGTATCAGCGCCCCCACCTTATCAGCTATTTCGCGTATACGGGTATAGTCCCAATCGCGGCTGTAAGCTGAAGCGCCGCAGATAATCATTTTGGGTTTGTGCTCCTTAGCCTTGCGCTCCATATCCTCGTAATCCACCAGGCCATCTTCTTTGCGCACGCCATAATGAAATGCATTGTACAGTTTACCTGAAAAGCTGACCGGGGAACCATGTGTGAGGTGGCCTCCCATACTCAGGTCGAGCCCAAGTATAGCATCACCCGGATTAAGCGCAGCAAGCATAACCGCCGCATTTGCTTGTGAACCGCTGTGCGGCTGCACATTGGCCCACGCGGCACCGAACAATTCCTTCACGCGATCGATGGCGAGGTTCTCCACCTGGTCCACGAATTCGCAGCCGCCGTAGTAGCGCTTCCCGGGCAGGCCCTCGGCGTACTTGTTCGTCAGCACCGAGCCCAAGGCCTCAAGNNACGGTATCTTTCTGCATGTAGAAAAAATTTACCGCAAGGTAACGCAAACGAGGGGGAAAATAAAGAGGAAATTAGGCCTACAGCTTACCCGGTTCGTACTTCAGCCCTTTGAAGTATTCGACGTCTTTAAGTAAACCTTTCTTCTGCAACTGCAGCTGTATTTTGGCAGTGAGTGTAGATATGGGAGAGAGAACAAAAATACCTGTTACCAGCAGGCGTTGGAACAGCTTAACCCTGCCTTGCCTTTCAGGACTGCCCGGCCCACCTTTTTCACGTATGTATTTGGCAAACTTGCGGAAATTGGTGATACCCCGCTTCTCCAGTATAATGAGTCCGGGCTTGAGGTGTATAGCACCTTGCATCAACAATTCTTTGTGCAAGGTATCCAATCTGCAATCTGCAAGGTGATTGTAAATTGGCGTACCGAAACGTTGGGTGTTCTTAATGTCAGCCGACTGTACACCTGCCTCCGGCAACAGGCCCGAAGCCTCTTTTTGCCCTTTGAAAGCCCAACGCATAACCGTAAGTGTTGACACTAGATTTGGGTGGCTATCAGTCAGTACGATATTGCCGACAAGGTTGGCTCCTAGAGCCTGTAACATCTCCTTTATCCGCTCCTGTGCATTGAGCCACATATTGCGGCATCCAATAACAGTAATCACAGGGGTATTGGCCAGTAATTTTTTAGCCTCTTCGGANNTACATCGTACAGGATGTTATCCAGTATATCGCGCAACTGGCCCGATTGAGAATAATATATAACCAGTATTTTCCGCTTCATCAGGTTGACAAGATAGCCTTTTGTTTAGGGCTAGACCACAGTAAGATACATATACGCGTATGAAAAGCGAGCACTTTCAGGTATCATTACCAATATATGCTGCCCTTTTTGCAATCTGTCGCTTTTAAACAACTCCTCCAGCATCATATAAGCCGAAGCACTGCCAACATTGCCTACATAGGGCAGGTTATAAAACCATTTTTCACCCGGTATGTCCAACCCTATTGCTTCCAGATTGTCCATGATAGGCTTCTTGAAAAACTCACTGGACATATGCGGCAGGAAGTAATCAATTTTATCAGAAGACAGGCCGTGTTTCTTCACCAGATTTTCCAGAAATNNCTATATGCTCCGCCAGCATCTTGGTATCCTGCTTTACAGAAAAGACGCTCTTGTTCGTCCAGTCTTCTGTTGACATGTCATTCCAGCCAGTCAGGGAGCCGTCATCATTTTTTACAGTACCTGCATACATACATGTATCCAGTTCGTTAGCATAAGATGTGGTTTCCAGCCATTCAATTTTCAATGAGAAGCCTGTTTCATTTGGCTTTGACTGCAATAGTACAGCAGCAGCGCCATCACTGAGCATCCAGCGCAGGAAATCCTTTTCAAAAGCTATATAGCCGTTATCTTCCAGCTTTTCCAAGTTTTCTGATTCAGACTCGAAGCGTGAAGCATGCATCCAGGTACTCATCTTCTCAGACCCGCAGCCTGCAGCAGTTTCCGCCATGCCCGAGGCGATAGCCATATATGCGTATTTCAATGCCTGTACACTGCTGCAGCAGGTACCCATAGCTGATATCAGTTCCACCGGCTTACTCATGCCCAACGCACCGTGCACCATAGAACCATGTGAGGGAATAACCTGCTCAGGCGAGCTGGTGCCTACTGCAAGTATGTCAAGGCTATCTATTGTGAGTTTATCATCAAAAAGGGCCTTGATGGCATTAGCTGACAATTCCGCATTAGTATGCGTGCTTTTGCCATCACGGAAAGCATAGTAGCGAGCTTTAATACCGTTATTCCTGAGTACTATTGACCGTGCCTTAGAGGGTTTGCCGTTGATAACACCCAGTATGCGCTCCATCTCATCGTTACTCACCGGATTGTTTGGCAAATACTTAGACAACCTTGTAATATATGCGAATCTCACTAACTTACTTTCAATTTGGCTTGCAAAAATAGTCATTCTGCGTTGCAATACTAATCTCACTTTAATATTCGTAATGATTAGAACCGCCATTATCACCATAAGTATAAAACATTCGCAGAGAAATAGCAATAGCCCTCAGCGGGCTATTGCATAAATCATGATTTAATATTTAAAAAAAACATTACTCTTCTAACTGGATGCCGTAGTAATACATACCATTGCGTCCGGGATAAAAACCTGCAAAACGCAGTTTGCCACCACGGGCAGCCGCAGCCTGAAACTCATCCACATTATTGACCGGGGTATCATTTACCTGCGTAATAACAAAGCCTTTGCGCATAGCAGTTTGGGCTGCAATAGCCCCTTCTTCTATGTTTTCCACTAATACCCCTCCTTTTACGTCGTAGCTGCTCAATTCTTTCGCAGACAGTGAGCGTAGTTTTGCACCCAGCACACGAGCTGGGGCATCCTGTTGTACTATTTTGGTAGTACCGTCAATATTTTTCAATTGCACGGTAGTATGTATAGCTTTGCCATTGCGGCTATACGTAATGCTGATATTATCCCCAGGCTTGTACAGGGCTATCTGCTCCAGTAATTGTGGGGCTGTTTTAACCGGCGTACCATTCACAGCTGTGATAAAGTCTCCTTTTTTCAGGCCTGCTTTTTGAGCAGCACCATTCTCAGTTATGTTAGCAACGTACACACCATCATTTCTGTCAAGCGCCAATTCTTTCACCTGTTCGGGCGAAGCGTATTTCATATCGAGGTAGCTGATACCCAGGTATCCACGCTGCACAGCTCCATAGTCTATTATATCTTCCACTACTTTCTTCACGATATTGGAAGGTATAGCATAAGAATAACCGGCGTACGAGCCAGTAGGCGACGCAATGGCTGCATTGATACCGATTAATTGGCCTTTGGTATTAACCAACGCTCCACCACTGTTGCCTGGGTTAACGGCGGCATCGGTCTGTATAAAAGATTCGATAGCTGATGCNNCATATTCCATATAAGGGAGGTTTTCACCGTCTATCTTCAATACTGCAATATCAGTAGAGGGGTCAGTTGCCACTACTTTGGCATCGGTAGTATATCGGTCGTTGAATGTCACTGTCACCTCGTCAGCCCCTGCCACCACATGGTTGTTGGTCACTACATATCCATTGGATGAAATAACAACACCAGACCCTGCACCCATTTGCGGTGGAAGGAACCCTTTCTCATAAAAATCTCCCCAGAAAGACTGGCGCTTGACAACTACCTGGCGTGCATTGGTCTTGGTTTTGATGTGTACAACAGCCTGTACGGACGCCTCAGCTGANNTTTTTCATAATAATTCTCCTTTAAAATGTTTTACCCTTATAGAACAAATTTAAAACCAATACTTATTACAAAACTGTTAAAAGTAACTGTATCAGTACCAATAAACTAAGGTTATAAAACTATAAACATTACATATGCAAAATTGGTTGGCAGGAATGAGTGCGAAATACCGCCTCGAAATCCCTGAAAAACTTATTGTATTAAGTAACTGATATGAATTTTTTGAATTAAAAAAGCATTACCTTTGCACCTCATTTTAGAAAAGTAATTAATACAAATTCATAATTTTTAACAATGGCAGACTTACGCTTTCAGCGGAACTTTGGTATAGCCGCGCATATTGACGCCGGTAAAACCACCACAACAGAACGTATTCTTTATTACACAGGCGTGAACCACAAAATAGGTGAGGT
>DINJ01000185.1:32758-32948 GCA_002423665.1 Bacteroidetes bacterium UBA5543
CTTCCGCTGCAGTTGCCAATAGGCGCTGAAGACAGCTTTAAGGGTGTAGTGAACCTGATTACCATGAAATCGGTAATATGGGACGACGCTACACAAGGTATGACCTATACTGAAGGCGATATACCTGCTGACATGGTGGACGAAGCCAACCACTGGCGCGCCCAACTGGTAGAAGCCGTAGCTGAATATG
>DINJ01000183.1:0-245 GCA_002423665.1 Bacteroidetes bacterium UBA5543
CCAGTTGGTGCAGGTAGAAGTTGGCCGCCCGGTAGGCAAAATATGCTTTAGGGCCGTCATTTCCTGCCCGTTTGTGCCTTATTACATAATAGCGGTAAATCAAAGATGGTAGCAGCAATAATATGAGTATGATGGTACCCAGTATAATAGCCAGTGTCTGCAACACCTGTTTTGCGCTTAGTGGTTGTTCTGCTGTTTGCTTTTGCGGTTTGTCTTCAGGTTTAGCAGTGTCCTTACGCTTCAGG
>DINJ01000183.1:269-3322 GCA_002423665.1 Bacteroidetes bacterium UBA5543
GAGGGTATACGTTGCGCCAATGCATTGCCTGTCTCATTAGAACGAGGGTTCATATTCTTCAATGCCTGTGCATAGGATACCGCTGTGCCCTCATCGCCTTTCTTCACCTTGCCCAGGGGCATATCTACACTATCCACGAAAATGGCGGCTACTTTCATATCCATCACCATAGTGGCGGCGCTGTCCATTTTGTATTCCTTGTCGTGAAACACCATATGTTTCACTTTCATGGTCAGCAGTTTTTCCAGCGTGTCGATTTCGGTTACTATACCATCGGCAGCCAGCCATGCGCGGGGTGGTTGCAGCGGTGGGGTACCGTCAGGCTGAGGACNNCCTGGTCGGCATAGTACCAGTACCAGCCCTTGTTTTTATCGCTGCGGTCAACGGTCATAAAGCCCACGGTGATACGCGAGGGAATACCCAGCGACCGGAGCATAAACAGCGTAGCACCGGCATAATAAGCACAATAACCTTTCTTGTTCTCAAACAGGAAGTACATCAGCTTGGACGCACTAGGGATGTCCGGTATGCCGGGATTATCAGTATATGTATAATCACGCTGCCCGTTTTCATCCCTTTGCAGGAAGTAGTCGCGTATAGCCAGTACTTTATCTACGGGCGTGGTAGCATCTTTTGTTACCTCATGCGCCAGCGTGCTTATCTGTTTAAACTTTTCATTGGGCGGCATATCGGTGTAGTAGTCCATGAACTTTTTGTCCATGCCTTCATAGTCTTTTACCTGCCGCAGCACTTCAAACCTGTTTTCCTGGAAAGTGCGTATCTGTTCTTCTTCTGAGTTGTAAATAAAATACGCGCTGTTCAATTCGGATACATAACCTTTGGCCCTGTATGCAGAAATAAATTCGTTGCGATAGTCTTTCTCCACTGCTATGGGCTGTACGAAGAAGCCCACATTGGGTGCGACATATGTATTGGTCGAGAGTTTCTTATTGTATACTTCGATGTCAACAGTCTTGCGCAGTTTGGTAGCCTTGCTGTTGCGAATGACCGATGAATCAGTTTCAGTAAAGAACAGTGGTATCTTTCCGGGGTTGGGTTCAAACAGGTCGTTGGAGGGCAATAAGGAATCCCGTTCAAAGGTTTCAGTCAGTGTATCGAAATAGGTATAGTAGAATGCAGTCAGGTAGAGTGGGTTAGGGAAATCAGTATCGGGAAAGAAATTGTCTATATGTGCTGCGAACAACAGCTCGTTGCTGCGGCCCAGGTTGCTACGCAGGCGGCTGTATTGTTTTATGTCGAATGTACCATCCTTGTTTTTCTGCAGCATACTGCTTTCTCCATCTTTGCCTGAGCCCCCGTAGTTGGCTACGGTTTCCTTTATTTCGCCCCGCATCATATACACCACACCTCCAAACAACAACAAGGCCAGTAAGCCGAACAGGAACAAACGCCTGCCCATAAACCACCAGAACTTCTGTGACTTGTCTTTGTAGCTGTATATCTGCTCTGCAGCATACAGTATATATACTGAGTATAGTACAGCAGGAGTAAAGTCGCGCAGCAGGGTGTAGACGTTATCCATCTGTGCCTTGGCTATCAGCAGTATACAGGCAGTAAGCATAAGGGCCGCTGTGAACACTGACCAATACCTGAGCCTGGAAAAACCCCAGCCCATCAGCCAGCCACCTGTAAATAGTATGGCGAATACTAAGAACTGTACGGATATAAAGAACGCATCAAACTCACCTACCGCCATTTTATCCAACCCCTCGTAAACCAGGAACATACCGAAGATTAACAGGAGGAATGTAGGCAGGAACCTGAACCTGAATGCATAGAACACCGCGCTGATACCCATGCCTGCAGCAACGTATAATGTCTGCTGAAAGGCTTGCGCACCCAGCACAGAAAAATACTCGTTGGCATGCCACAATATATAGCAGCTCACCAGGGCGGTAGGCAGCAGCAGGAAAATCAGTTTTGCCAGTAGCTCATTTACCGGCGTGGCTCTTTGTATATTCATATACCCGAAGCCATAAATTTAGGATAAATAATTACAGGGGCTTTGTTAAAAATGGATGGTTACATCTTATCCAGCACAAATGAATATCGTCCTTCAGCCCTTTCTGCTGAAAACCGTATCTTCTTATTGCTGATGCTGGCGTTCTTTCCATGCCAGTAGTAGGTATTGCCGCCCCTGTTATTGCTTTTAATGTCTATGATTATGGTATAATCATTATTGGAATTACTATTGCCATCATCATCTGTAGTAGTATAGGTTTCGGTCACCACATCATATTTGCCAAAATAGGTGATGGAATTATTCTGGTCTATCAAAGCGGCTTCTTTCTTATCATTCAGTTGCAGTATCATATTGTTGTACTCCTGCGTCACATTGTCCGACTTCAGGAAGCCGTTGTGTAATGTTACCTTCTCGAATTTGTACTGGCCTATAGCCCGCCTTTCGGCATCTGTCAGTCCATCGTTTTTTTCGCAGGCAGCCATCAATAATATTATTGCAGCCAATGATATATGGAGTATGCTTTTCATACTACAATTTTATGCAATAAATATGCAGAAAACTAAGCTTGCAGCCCGCTACAGCGTTAAAATAATGCTAAACCCCTGTTATATACCTACACGGATAATCAGAAGGATATGAACATTAATTAATTATTTACCAACATAGGGTACTGTGGTTGTGTGGCCATTATTAAGAAAACGTTATCTTAGGCACGTTTTAAAAATATTTTAGTANNCAAATCCGGTGAAGCTCTCTCATAGCGACCTGGATGAAAAAACCAAACAGATGTTACAGAAATTCAAGATTGTTACCGTTATCGGTTCCGGCACAATGGGCAATGGTATCTGCCACGTTTTCGCGCAAAGCGGCTTTAACGTACACATGATGGACATCAGGCAGGATGCATTGGATAAGGCTGTAGGTACTATCGGCAAAAACATGGACCGCCAGATAGCCAAGGCTGCCCTGACCGAAGAACAAAAGCAGGAAGCACTGGGCCGCATTACCACCTATACCGATATGGCTGAGGCGGTAAAAGACGCTGACCTGGTAGTGGAAGCCGCTACCG
>DINJ01000183.1:3500-3669 GCA_002423665.1 Bacteroidetes bacterium UBA5543
TGGATACTTGTTATTCCATCATGAATGTACTGCACATGGGCTTTGGTAAACAGAAGTACGCACCTGCTACACTGCTGGCCAATATGGTACAGGCGGGCTACCTGGGCGTAAAGAGCGGCGAAGGCTTTTACAAATACACCCCCGGCAGCAAAGAGCTGGTTGTCAGCTC
>DINJ01000255.1:0-298 GCA_002423665.1 Bacteroidetes bacterium UBA5543
CAGCACACCTTGTAGAGACTTCAGACTATTCTGCCCCGGATGAAAGCCGCAGAATGGAAAATAGCTGGGCCATTCATCAGATACGCAATACGGCCAACTTTGCACCTAACAATAAGTTGGTAAGCTGGTTTATTGGTGGCCTCAATTTCCAGATAGAACATCACCTTTTCCCCCATATTTGTCACATTCATTATCCCCGTTTATCGGCTATTGTAGCTACAGTGGCGCGGGAGCATGGTATTCCTTACCAGGTTATGCCTACATTCCGTAGTGCCCTGCTGGCACATGGTAAAATGCT
>DINJ01000255.1:378-3653 GCA_002423665.1 Bacteroidetes bacterium UBA5543
CATACGCTTGTTCTCTTCCAGCAGCTTCACGATCTGCTGACGCAGCTTATGATTGATAGCCCTCAATGTCATCGCTGCGTTTTTTACTGCTACATAGTCTAACTTGATCTGTTCGTTCGAACCCTTAATTACCAAAGTGTTTGCTGATACCGTCGTTTCCATTAAAATTAAAATTTACGATGTTAATTGATAAAAAAACTGCTGTTATATACCTGATTTAATATAGTCATTATGAATATTTCGCAAACATACGCATTAGTAGCGATATGAAATGTCAGATATTTGCAAAAAAAGTTAACATTGAGTTAAAATGAAAGATAGAAAATTACAATTTGTCTTATAATTCATTGATAATCTTCTAATTACGAGTAAAGACTTATTTTAGATAGAGCGGTTTTGCCATTGCTGTATTTACAAACATCTTATCCACATAACTTAAATATGCCTTGTTTGCCCAGCTCGAATAGTCTATATTAGACCCCGGTTCTATGGTCTGAAAATTAACTTTCAGTTTATTTATTTCTTCTTCTGAAAGATCCGAAATTACATTAATTTTATTTTGCTCGTGTAGCGCTTTTACTAGCATATCTTCCATCATATGTTGCGGTTCAAGTACGGTATTTTCTCCTTCAGTCAGGGCAACAAAGTACTCTCCTTCCCGCGCTTTCAGCAAAGCCAAATAACTCATATTGGCGTCTTCATATTTTTTTCGCAGTTTATCTATTAGTAACGATAACCTGTCGTTTAATATTAATGGTTTGTCTGTTGCATAGCATATCCCCTTCGCTGTAGCCATAGCGATGCGTAACCCGGTATACGAGCCCGGCCCTGAGCATACCGCCACTGCGTCTATGTCTGCCATTGTAATAGAGGCGTCAGCAAGAGCTGCGTGTATTTGCTGATTTATGATGGCTGCATGGTTTCTGTCTGCATTAGTGGTAAGGCATGTTACCACTTCCCCGTCTCTGCTCACTGCTACGCCACAAACGTCTGTCGAAGTGTCAAGATGTAATATGTAACTCATAATTTGCCCCGCAAAAGTACGGAGCGTATTACATTTGCATTTATGGAAAAGAAAATAATCACATCAACTAATGCTCCGGCACCCATAGGCCCCTACAACCAGGCTGTTGCTTATGGCGATATGTTATTCGTTTCAGGGCAGATAGCACTGCACCCGGTAACAGGTGATTTGCACACGGCAGATATCGTAACAGAGACCGAAATGGTGATGAAAAACCTGGAGGCAGTATTGACAGCAAACGGAATGAACTTCTCCAATGTCATCAAGTCTACCATCTTCCTGATGGATATGGGGCAGTTTGCCCAGGTCAACGAGGTATATGGTCGCTACTTTGAGAGTGAGGCACCTGCTAGGGAAACCGTACAGGTGGCAGGTCTGCCAAAGGGCGTAAATGTAGAAATAAGCGTGATAGCCGGTAAGTAATACCGGCTATCAGCTTATGGTTCCTTTTTGTGTTAAGATTTCTTCTTCTCTTTGGCCCAGGTGTCTTTCAATGTCACCGTACGGTTGAAGATGAGGCGGTCAGAACTGCTGTCCCTATCCACGCAGAAATAGCCTTTTCGCATAAACTGGAACTGTTCCCCGGCCTTGGCCGTCGCTAAGCCGGGTTCTACATATACCTGCTCCAGCAAGCTCATAGAAAGCGGGTTGATGTAATCCTTGAAATCCCCTTCTTCGCTCGATGGGTCCTCTACCCTGAACAGGCGATCGTACATGCGTACCTCCACTTGTGCGGCATGAGCCACGCTCACCCAGTGTATGGTTCCTTTTACGCTTATTCCGCTGGTGTCGTTACCGCTGCGGCTTTCAGGTAGGTAGCTGCAATGTACCTCTGTAACATTGCCGGCTTCATCTTTCACACAGCCTTCGCACTGCACTATATACGCGCTCTTTAAGCGCACCATATTTCCCGGCGTCAGCCTGAAAAACTTCTTGGGTGCATCCTCCAGGAAGTCGTCTCTTTCTATCCACAGTTCCCTCGAGAATGGTACTTCCCTGCTGCCGCTATCGGGGTCTTCAGGGTTGTTTTCCGGATGGAAGGTCTCTGTCTGCCCCTCAGGATAGTTAGTGATTACCAGCTTCAGCGGGTCCAGTACTGCCATTACCCTGTTGGTAGTCTTATTCAGGTGTTCTCTTACGCAAAACTCAAGCAACCCTATGTCTACAATGTTTTCGCGTTTGCCCACGCCTATGGTGTCGCAAAACTGCCTTATGGCTGCAGGTGGGTATCCGCGTCGGCGCATACCACTTATGGTAGGCATCCTGGGGTCGTCCCAGCCGGTTACATGTTTATCATTTACCAGTTGCAGCAGTTTACGCTTACTCATTACAGTATACGTAAGGTTCCTACGGGCAAACTCGTACTGCCGCGATGGGAATATGCCCAACTGCTCTATAAACCAGTTGNNTATCTATTTTGGCGCGCAGCGTCTTTTCTCCGTCTTTGTATGCACCCGCCCGCATTGCTTCAAACAATTGCAGGTTTTCTTCCACGCTCCTGTTACGGTATGGGCTTTCTACTCCCGGCACGCCTATTGCGCCCTTACCCGCGGCAATGGCTTCAGAGCTGCTGTCATCCACATAGGCAAGCCCTTTCTTTATCAGCTCAACAGCATACCCGTAAAGGGTCTCGAAGTAGTCTGAGGCATACAATTCGTTGTCCCACTGGAACCCAAGCCACTTGATGTCCTCTTTTATGCTTTCTACATACTCTGTATCTTCCGTTACCGGGTTGGTATCATCAAAGCGTAGGTTGCATTTGCCCTTATATTGCTCTGCAAGCCCGAAGTTCAGGCATATGGACGAGGCATGGCCTATGTGCAGGTAACCATTAGGCTCCGGAGGGAAACGGGTATGTATCCGCCCTTCGTTTACACCTGCAGCTATGTCTTTTTNNCATCTTCTCTACCGGCCCGACTGGCTTTTCTCTGTCACCCTTACCACCGGGGTGGGGTTACCCGGTGGATGGCAGATGCAGCAGTTCATGCTGCAGGTCACGGTTGCGAGGTGTACTTTGTAACAGTTTCCCCTCGAAGAGAGTTTTACTCTTCCGGTGGCAGGGAAACCATGGTTGCCCTCGTCACTGCCGCAGGTGCAGCCGTCAACCTGGTAACTACCACCGTTGGCCGCGAGTTTGAGGTTGGTTCAGACCACTACCGGGCGTTGCAGTATCGCCACCTTATCACTACCCATGTTCCGGCGGGTACACCGGGCATAGTTTCAGACGATATGGCGGCCGGGCACGCAGCCC
>DINJ01000092.1 GCA_002423665.1 Bacteroidetes bacterium UBA5543
ACAAATTGATTTTTGCAAATTTTTTTCAACTCATTTTTATCGAAAGAATCAACGCATAAAACATGCGCCCCCACATATAAAAATGTACACATGTAATTCAACTGAAATAACGGCAAAATTATCAGTTGACATAGGTTGCAGAAAATGTAATCCTGTCTTCTACCGGTCCTGAGGTATCTGCGTATATAACATAAAACTCGCCATTGAGCTGTGTGCCCAACGAATTGATTTCGCCCACCCCTTTTAACAACTGTTTCTTTGACTGGCCCAGCGGTTGATAACGGTTAAGCATGAAACTTGAACTGGTGGCCGGCACTTCAGTTTCTACATATACGCCTCTGCTATCTTTAATATTTTCGATAGTCATACCTATGCGCCCCTTTACATTATTAAATGCNNGGGCTTGCCATTGATACTGATAACCTCCTGCGTCACCATCCATTTGCCGATATAGGGTGCGATGGCTTTTTGTTCACAATATTGTCCGGTATATCCTGAAGTACAATCGCAATCTCCACCAATACACACACCATTATTCTGACAAACTACTCCCACACACTTGTCAGGCCCCGGCGTATATTTCTCTTTGCACGCACTAACTAATGTGATTATAAAAACTGTGAAGACGAGAAAAGATGTAATTACCACGCTTTTATTCCCCTGCATTATTCTTTCTGTTTTTTCAAAAATAGTGAAATCAGCGCGACCATGTAAACCGAACCTGGGTTACAACATCCTGTTTACTAAAAGAATACATACCTGTGACATTATCTTTTGCAAAATCATACACACCTTCCCCACCCTGCATTTTTGTGCTATCGGGCAATGTTCGTTCGTGCATGGTGAATACTGTGAACGACTTCCTCGTACACAGAATAGTATCTACACTCTGGGCCAGGCCTAAAATATAAAAACTGTCCGGAGACGCTGTTGGCGTAATTATCAATGAATAATTTCTGACGGTATCGGTTTTTACAACTTCTGCAGACCTCCACTCTTTATTAAATTTATCATACCATTTCTCACTGCATAGCTCGCCTTCAAAAGCGTAAGCACATGCGCAGGTGCCTTGTACGCACACGCCTTCATTGTAACATAGTATAGAGCCACATTTATCTGAGATACAGCCGGAAACCAGCAAAACAAAAAGGGTTGTAATAAATATTCTTGACAACATGCGTTGCAAAACTATTGTATATCCATACAGGAAAAAAGCATTAAAAATGCGTAATAAATATTAATTTTATACAAACTGTCGGTATTTTACTTTTGCATGACAGGTAAACTAATATATGCGAATAAGATTTCTACATCCTTTTAAGGCATTAATATATACATGCATTTTGCTGGTTGGCAATACTGCTTACGGACAAACTGCAAATATTGCCAGCAACTTCAGCGATACCTTATTGTGTATTAACAGCAACTTTGCCGTTCCTATTACTACAAGCTCCACACCATTTCACGACACCAATGTATTCAGGGTTGAGATATCTAACTCCACGGGTAGTTTCAGCAGCCCGGTGATTGTAGGCTACGGTTATGGAAACGGCATAGGCGGAGTTGTTGCCAACTGTACCCTGCCCACCCAAGTGACGCCCGGCACAGGCTACAGGTTAAGAGTAGTAACAAATTATCCTGCATATACATCGGGCCCCAACAACAAAAACATAAGGGTATCCCCATTACCAACTGTTACAGCAGGTTCCAACGGCTCGCTTTGCGAAGGCGATATGCTGAACCTGACTGCTAACAGCTCAAACCCATCGCCTACTTACAATTGGATAGGCCCGGGAGGATGGAGCGCACCTAACATGCAAAACCCCAGCCGTTCAAACACCAGCATCAATGACACAGGTGACTATATAGTAACTGTAACCAGCTACAAATGTTCTGCTAAAGACACTGTAAAGGTGTTGATTGTTGCGAAGCCGGATATTACGCAGATCCTGGTCAACTCTCAACCTGTAAATAATGCGGAAGTATGCGAAGCGAATGAACTGAAACTGGACTACCAATGTCCTGTCTGCTCTCCCATTCCTAATCTTCCTCAATTTTGGACCTACCCCGATAATACCCAAAGACCACAGGGTTCGATTTACAACCAAAACACAAAATTGAGTGACAGTGGCAGGTATATTATTCGTGTAGAAATTGGCAGTTGCTGGGATACCATGAGCGCATGGATTACAGTAAAGCCATTGCCTGACACACCTACAGCTACCAACAACGGGCCACTGTGCGTTGGCGAAACACTAACGGTAGATGGCAGCAGCAAAACGCCGGGTGTCAGCTACAGGTGGGAGGCGCCGGACGGAACAAAGTATAATGGCACACCAATAACGGTACCAAACATTGCAAAAACACAGGAGGGTGACTGGAAACTATATGCTATTAAAAACGGCTGCGACTCCAGGCCCGGCATAACTAAAGTAGAAGTAGGTATTCCCCTAATACCTCTGCCTATATCGGGCGATACACTGCTGTGCCCCGGAGACAGGCTACAGCTATCGGCACAGGCACCTACTACCGAGGGTATTGAATGGAAAAAAATGCCTAACGACAGTACTATTATCAGCATCAGCCGATCTTACGGTAAAAACCCGGTAACCGCAGCAGACGCGGGGCTGTATGTAGTAACACAGGAAGTACTGGGATGTAAATCGCCACCATCGTACATCAACGTAATAATACCAGATCTGAAAAGGCCGGAACCCAAAAACAACGGGCCATTATGTTTGGGAGAAAAGCTGGAGTTAACCGCTGTTACTACCAACAACGGGACGTACAGCTGGACAGGTCCTAACGGTTTTACATCCAATGCTCAAAACCCAACATTGAATAATGTAACAGAAGCTGCCGAAGGCATATACTCTGTAACCACAACGCTGGAATATTGCAGCGCAACTGATACTACCGGTGTAACTATAAAGCCAATGCCCGAAGTAACGGCCATCAGCAGCAACAGCCCCGTATGCAATTATACTTACCTAAACCTGTTTGCAGAAAGCTCGCTGCCCAATTCTACTTTTAGTTGGACAGGCCCTAACGGCTTCAGTTCAGCCGAACAAAACCCGTCCATATTTTTCCTGGACAACGTGAGCGGCACCTACTCGGCACAAACAACAACAGATGGCTGTACGTCTGCATCAAAAACAACGGAAGTCATCAGCCGCGAAGGACCCGGCATATCTAAAGCGAGGAATAACGGCCCACTGAAGGAAGGTGAAACTATTGAGTTGTATTCTGACAATAATAAAGACGGTGTAGCTTTTTACTGGACTGGGCCAAATGGATTCACATCTAATGAAGCAAACCCCAAAATTCAGGTTGCAACGTTCAGAAATGCGGGCAANNCAAATACGAACTTTTTTCAGTTTACAATACCTGCACTACATCGGCCTTTACCGTAGTAGAAGTAAAAGACATTTTAGGCATAACACTTGAATTGTATCCCAACCCGAACGATGGCATGTTTACAGTTACAGGCATTACACAAACTGACAATCCAATGGACGTAACCATATTTAACCACCAGGGCATGACCATGTATCATGGACAGGCCATACCGGAACAATCCAAGTTTAAAACTGAGATTGACCTGAGAGGTGTTGCCAGTGGTGTATATATATTACAAATCATACAAGACTCAGAAAAGAAAAGGGTACGCTTCACCATTGTACGCCAATAAACTTAACGTTTTATAAAGAGTTGATGGCATAGCTATTGCCATAATATGTATATGAAATTCTTTCTGAGCATTATTACAACTGTTTCAGGCCTGGCAATGTCACATCCAGCTTTATCTCAGGAGCACAGGCCTGATACACAGCTGCATGTAACAATGGATACCTTGCAGGTGCAGGCACAAAGGATGTGGGGCAATGACACTGTACGTTATCGTTACAACCAAATGAAGTATTATGTTACCACTGTATTACCCTACGTAAAAGAGGCTGTAAAGCTGCAGCACGAACTGGAACAGGCTGTAGCAGAAGGAATGAGCCGAAAAGAAAGAAAGAAATTTGTGAACCAACGGGAAGACGAATTAAGAGAGAAATTTGATGAGGAGGGAAAAAAACTGAACGAAACGCAGGGCGTACTGATGGTAAAACTGATAGCCCGCCAAACCGGCCTGAACATACATGATATGCTGAAGGAGTATAAAAATGGCTTTGAGGCAACCAAGTGGCTGGCCTGGGGCAAGTTGCACGGATTTAACCTGGGCAGGAGATACAATCCTGACAACGAAATAATGCTGGAAAATATCATGGAAGAACTGGGCTACCCCTTGCCGGACTTTTATGAAGAAAAACAAATCCTGACGGCTAATTAACGTCATATCCGTAACTTTGCGCCGTTATGAAAATAAATAAGACCGGCATCTTCCTCATAGTATTCTTCCTGATACTGACTACCGCATTCGTCACCTACTCATTGAAATACCTGAAAAAAACGGAGGCATTACCGGTAATGGGTGCCAACACGGGCCATAAAGTACAGCCTTTCGCATTCGTAAACCAGGAAGGCGATACCATAACACAAGAAGATGTAAAAGGTAAAATATACGTTGTTGAGTATTTCTTCACTACCTGCAAGGGTATTTGCCCCAGGATGAATGAAAATATGAGCAAGGTGTACGAGGCTTTCAGGGGCAACGAATCAGTAAAAATATTATCGCATACAGTAGACCCTAAAAAAGACACTGTGGACGCGATGAAAGCATATAGCCTGCGTTTTGAAGCAGACCCGAAGCAATGGATGTTCCTGACGGGCGACAAAAAAGAACTGTATGACGTAGCCAGGTATAGCTACCTGATAAGCGCCGCCGATGATACATCAGCAGTAGATATACAAAGTGATTTTATTCATACCGACCGCTTTGTGTTGGTAGACCGTGACGGATATATACGAGGCAGGTTTTACAAAGGCACTGATATGAATGAAGTGAACCAACTGATAGGCGATATCAAAACACTGTTGAAAGAAAAGCCTTTGTCTGAATCAGGCGTTCATAGCCCAGCCGAGTAGCAGCCAACCGATAACAATGAATGGCGCCGGAATGCGGGTGAAGTAGAGAATACTAAAGGTGATAGCCGCTACTACCACATTCGTCCACTCGAATGGCATGGCCTGAAACAATACAAAACCCGACGCCCATACGAAACCCACAATGGCAGCGTTAAATCCTTCCAGGGCACGATAAATAACAACATACTGGCGCAAGTGCTGATAAACCGGGAACAGGAAAAACAGCAATAAAGTACTGGGGAGGAACACGGCAAAGGTTGCGAATACACAACCTATCATTTGCCATAGCGGGCCATAATCACTCATTATCATTCCACCTACATAGGCGCAAATAGCGAATACCGGCCCAGGCACAGCCTGCACCATTCCATAACCCGTCAACAACTGCTCGCCCGACAAAAAAGGCTGCATGCCAAGATGTGTAGGCCGGTTGACAAACTGGAACAACATCATTGGAACCAGNNAAGATACCCGCGGCAATAAATATCGCCACGAATATCCACAGGTTCATCCAACGTATTGGTTTGGGTTTTTCCTTAGCATCGGGAATGCGCTTGTTACTAAAATTGCTGATAACTCCCGCCAACAACAGTAAAAGAGGAAATATCCAGGGAAATTGAAGGAAAATAGTGACGATAATACAACCGGTCATAATAGCCCAGGTAGCTACGTGACGCACGCTGTTTTTCATCATACGTATAGCCGCGAAAGCGATAAAGCCAACAGACATCGGCAATACGTATTTAAAAAGATTGGTATTGATATCTTTTGCGTCAATATAATATACCAGGAAAGAGAAAGCTCCCATCAGTACGGTAGCAGGCAGTATCCACAGCAGCAGGGTAACGATAGCCAACGGCACCCCTCCCCTTTTCAAAGCTATGAGTGCCACCGTTTGCGTAGACGATGGACCCGGCAGCATCTGGCAAAACGCGTTGTATTCAAGCAGTTCCAGTTCCGATACATCTTTACGCTTCTGCACGAAAGTGCGCATCATCATACCGATATGCCCGTGCGGCCCGCCAAAAGCAGTGAGGGAGTATAATGCAACCGCCCTCAGAAAAGGTATGTGGCGCAAAAACATATCTCCTGAGATAGAATAATCCGAAAAATACTCACAAAAAAGGGAAATACATAGGATAGCAAATTCAGCTGTTAGTTTGTATCTTGCAGGCGAAATTTTATATAACAAATGGAAATAGTACTGAATAACGCATTTTACGATACAGTTCAATATGGCCTTGGCATGACTATGTGCTATATTTTCATCATACTGATGACCATAGAGCTGATATATGTAATGGCCAAGTACCTGGGTGGCAAAAAATAACCTACCTCGTCTTTACCTGTCTTGAAAGAAATAGCGGACATAAGGAACGAATACCAACTGGCAGCGCTCGATGAAATGACCGTTGGCGATGACCCGATAGCTTTTTTTACCCAATGGTTTATCGAGGCCCAAAAGGCAGAAGTTGATGAGGTAAACGCAATGGCGCTGGCTACCTGCAGCGCTGAAAACATCCCCCATACACGTATTGTATTGCTGAAAGGGTTGGAAGAAGATGAATTTGTTTTCTACACTAACTACAACAGTTCCAAAGGCAAAGACATAGAGTACAACCCTAATGTTTCCCTGTTATTCTTCTGGAAAGAACTGGAAAGGCAGGTGCGTATACAAGGCATCGCTAAGAAAATCAGGCCGGAGATTAGCGAAGCGTACTTTCACTCGCGCCCGCCAGGCAGCCAGATAGGTGCATGGGCATCTGAACAAAGCACGATAATACCAGACAGAACAGTACTGGACGACAAATACGCAGAACTGGAGCAGGAATATATGGGCAAACGAATACCCAAACCTGAACACTGGGGTGGATATGCTGTAAAGCCCGTCTCTATTGAGTTTTGGCAAGGAAGGGCCAGCCGCCTGCACGATCGTATCCTATTCACAAGAGGCAATAATCCCTCTTGGCAAAAAGCCAGATTGGCCCCCTAAGCGCTCCATTTCCCTTCGCAGAAACAGCTGCAGGCCTATTTCTGCACAGCACAACATACAGATATCTGCAATCATTTGAAATTCATTGTGTTAAGGGCTTAACATGCGAATAACATGCAGTTAGGCGAATTCGGCACATTGAGGCATTAAATTTGCACTATTACACGTAGAGTAGCCTGTGGATAACCTGTTGATTACCTGTGAATAAGTTATCCACAATTGTTTATTCTGTAATGAAGTTAGCGTATTTTGCATAACAGTTTTAAGACATGGGACAAACACATATTTACCATGCCCTGCAAGGTGTTTATGGTGTCGCCCGGGCGAAGTGCAAAAAGCGGTTATCACATATAGACGGTTAAGAGCGGGAGTTGGCAACTCCCCATGAGTGTATGTGGCAAAAAATGAAAATAAAGCGAATGCAGTTTACTAACCCAACAAATACAAGCAAGATGCGACAGATGTACACCCTGGTTGCTATAGCAATAGTATTGCTGGCAACGTCTTGTGCGGCACCGCAAAAGACAATTTACTTCCAGGAAAACGCCCCGCTGGACCCGCATGTACAGGTTGAAAATATTGAACGCCGCAAAGAAATCACCATACTTCCCGATGACATACTGGCCATCAACGTCAGCAGTATCAGCAGCATAACGGCAGTAGCCGGTGCTACTGATCCTGTGAAAATCTTTAACGATGGCGGAACCGTATACAGCACGACAGCATCAATAGGTGCAAGCGGCGGTGGAGCCGGTGCAAATAATGGCTACCTGGTGGATGCCAACGGTTTTATTGACTACCCTGTACTGGGTAAAGTGAAAGTATCGGGCATGACGCTGAGGCAAGTGAAGGACATGCTGGCAAAAAGGCTGGAAGATTTTGTAAAAGACCCCGTTGTTGAAGCAAGGATACTAAACTACCGCATTACCGTGCTGGGCGAAGTGGGAACACCTGGCTCCATTGTGGCCTCCAACCACAAACTGAGCGNNATGCCAATTACAGGGCGGAAAGATAATGTGCTGATTATTCGTGAAACGGAAGGCAGAAGAGAATACGCCAGGCTGAACCTGAACAGCAGAAATGTGTTCAGCAGCCCGTACTATTACCTGAAACAAAACGACATCATATACGTAGAGCCGGCAAGGGTGCGCCGCCAGGAGAGCAATGATTTCCTGCGCTTCTACCTGCCAACGTTCACTTCGCTGCTGTCAACAGCGATTGCGATATATGGTGTGTCACAAATTGTAAAGTAAGAGCGGCATTTGCCACTTAGAATGGACCAAAGTCAACAGCAAATACAAGCCAGGCTGCTTAACCAGCTCAACTCGACATTCGATTTCAAGCGATTGTTCGGGGCGCTGATTACTAACTGGTATTGGTTTGTTCTTACACTATCCATCACCCTCACAGCGGGCTACCTGTACCTGCGTTACACCACTCCTGAATATGCCATCTATAGTTCGCTCTTGATGCAAGAGGACAAGGAAAACCCTGCACAGAGCCTGTTAAGCCGTATTGACCCCGAGAGAGACAAATCACGCATCAACCTGTTCAACGAAAAAGTCATACTTCAATCGCAGGATATGATTTTTAAAGTCGTTGATTCCCTTGACATCAACATCCGCTACTGGGCGATAGGACGTGTAAAGGAAACCGAGCTATACAAAGAATGCCCGATAAGAATAGAATTTGATGAAGACGGCTTCCTGGCTAACAGGAGGCAAATAACCATCAGGCAGATAGTAGAAGGACAATTTGAACTGATAGAAGGCGAAGGGGGAGGCGAAAAATCTGAGCGGGTATTATACGGCACTTGGATAAAACGCGATTGGGGCCGTTTCAAAATACTGTATGTTGAGGGGCCCGAAGTGAATAGGGGTTTCCTGGAGTCAACAGACTTTATCGTACAGATAGAACACCCGGATATAGCAACAGGCCGTATAGGCGGGCGATTTGGCGTAGAACTGCAGGACGGTCGAACCAGCCTGCTGGACCTGTACTACACGGATAATATCAGGGAACGTGGGGTGGATTTCATTAATACACTGATATATTACTACCAGAAAAACGAACTGGAAAACATCAACTACACAGCTGAAAAAACCCGCGAGTTTATACAAGACAGGACTGCCAGCATAGGCGACAACCTGAAGGAACTGGACTCGATGACAGTGGGCATACAAAAAGACAATGACGTAGTAGATGTAAAAGCAGAAACCACCGACCTGATGGCACAGAAGACTGAGTCGGACAGAAGGATTGACGACCTGGTTTCTAAGAAACAAATCATTGAAACACTGAAGGGCAACCTGGAAATACCATACACAGACGACTACCAGGTAATAGCGGGCATAGATGTTACCGACCAGAACCTGGGTGCATTTGTACAGGAATACAATATGGCCGTGCGCGAGCGCGAGACATTGGCGCGCAACTGGGGTAAGGCTCACCCGCAACTGCTGGATAAAGAAAGTGAAATAGCAGCTATCAGGAAACGTATAATAGACGCCGCAGACAAAGTGCTGAAAAACGTAAACAGGGAGCTATCTCAGGTACGAGAAAACGAGCGCCAGATATCGGAGCGTATTCGCATGGCACCAGAGATAGAACAAGAGATAAAGGACGTAAACAGGAACTACCCTGTACTGCAAAGTATATACCTGCTGCTATACCAGAAACTGGTGGAGAATGAAATATCGGTATATGCGGCTACCAACAAATCGAAAGTTGTTGTTGTACCTTATGCATCAGGCACACCCATTAGCCCTGTGCCCAACCGTATATACATGATGATGTTCCTGCTGGGAGTATTAGTACCCGGCTCTATCGTGGTACTACGTGAGGTGATGAACAACAAAGTCATCAATGAAAATGATATTGAATCTCAAACATCTATACCTCTTATCGGTTCAATAGGCCGTGCTGATAATGCGAATTCTCATGGCGCTACAATAGTTGTTGGCCCGCATGTACGCACAGGTATTGCCGAGCAATTCAGGCTGATACGTGCTAACCTGGAATTCATGTCGGCCAACAAAAACAACCGCATATATATGGTGACATCGAGCACCAGTGGAGAGGGCAAATCATTCATCTCGATAAATATGGGTATTACGATGACGCTTGCCAAGAAGCGTGTTATCGTAATGGAATTTGACCTGCGTAAGCCCAAAATCGCGCAATACCTGGGCATACCCAATGATGGAGGTATCAGTGGCTACCTGGCCGGTATGTGCGGTCTGGAAAAAGTCATCAAGGCATCGGGCATACACGAAAACCTATATATAGCGAATTGCGGACCGATACCACCTAACCCCGGCGAGTTGCTGGTATCAGACAAAACAAGGCAGTTGTTTGAAGAACTGCAGGAGATGTTTGATGTAATCATCGTAGATACTGCACCTATTGGTATGGTGTCCGATGCGCTGATACTGTCGCAATATGCCAGCACCAACCTGTTCATTATCAGGCAGTCGTACACGGTAAAAGACCAGGTACGTATGTTTGACGTACTGCATAAAGATGGGAAAATACAGAACCCGGCCATCATCTTCAACGGAGTGGAATTCTTGAGAAAATACGGGTATGGATATGGTGGCACATCAGGCTATGGTTATGGCTACGTATATGGCTACCAGGCTGGAGGCTACGGCTACTACGAC
>DINJ01000106.1:0-7811 GCA_002423665.1 Bacteroidetes bacterium UBA5543
GCTGTAGATGTAGTGTATACCGCCACTCAGGAATAATCTCTTTTCATAGCAGTAATGGTTAATAGCCTTGCGGATTGCCGCAGGGCTTTTTTCTGTCCCGTCCATTTTTGTTAACCGCTTGTTAACGACTTGCAAACTGCTCGTTAACAGGAAAAATACATGTTGCAAACGGGGGGATGCCGACCTATATTCGCATTAACAAACAAACAACAAACCATAAACAACCGGATAACAAAGGCGAATATTATGAAAAAGATAACTACACTCATAGCATCTGTTTTTCTGCTGCACACAGCGGCAGATGCGCAAAGCAGTAGCGCTTCTCAATCAGTAAGCCTGGTTATCAACAATGCCATCGATATATCATATATGGCTACAGGAAACGGGTCTGGCAACAANNCTTTCACCACCAATGGTTATACCGCATTATCTAATGAAAGCCAGGACCTGTTGGTGGGTGGCGAACAAGGCCAGAACCAGACATTTGTAGTCCAATATAAATGTACCCCGGGTTTCAACCTGCCCGCAGGCACATATACTATGAATGTTGTATATACTGCAACACAGGAATAAAGTTTGTTTTTTTTAGTACACTGGTTGATTTCCTCCTGTTTTAACGGGAGGATTTTTTATTAATATTCATCATCCGGCCTTCCTTGTCCAGCGGAACAGCTCTAAGCATTTGCAAATTGCCAAACCAGCGGGCATATCCGGCATCTATTTCATTGGTATCGGCCTCCTGCAAATACTGTTTCAAGCTGCTGCCGGCGGGTATTACCAACTCACTCCTGAGCGGTACTACCCTTGCTTTTCCATCTCCCACAAAATCCACCCTGAAAATATAATACCCCTCAGGTTGCTCAGCTCCACCCGAATTGTATAATGATATAAAAATCCTGTCACCGGCCTTGCTGGCAATAGCCGGTATCATCGAACCCAAATTAGGTACTATCTGCAGCATTCCCGTCTTATNNATGTCCTGTATTCTCATTTTTCAACTCTTTCCAATTAGCGGTCCAGGCAGCAGGAATATCGAATGAACCATTATCGACAGGCACTTTTGAGTAATAAGATTGTGCCGATGTGAAAGTTGAACAAACACAAATGCAGAAAGCCAGTAGGGATAGACGCATACTTGCAGGTTTTCACTAAAGTTACTAAAAGCCTTCAAGTTGATGAATATACTATTTCATTTTGCTAATTAATGTACCTACATTTATACTGGTATAACATACCCTGATAATCTGTTTAGGATATTATCAGGAACTTTGCATAAAGGGTAAACAATTACCTATGAAAAGAAAAGAGTTTCTAAGTGTAATAGGAGGCACGGTAGTTATGAGTACATTATTTGGTTTTAACCGATTTGCAGAGGAGTTGCAGGAACAGGATGGGCTAATGCCTGTATTATTTATTGGACATGGCTCACCCATGAATGCCATAGAGGATAATGAATTCAGCCAACGCTGGGCTAAAATGGCAAAAGAAATTCCGGTACCTAAAGCTGTCTTGATTGTTTCAGCTCATTGGCTCACAAGGGGTACCCATGTAACAGCCATGCAACACCCTAAAACCATACATGACTTTGGTGGTTTTCCTAAAGCACTGTTCGATGTGCAGTACCCCGCACCCGGCCATCCTGAGCTTGCAAAAGAAACAGCATCACTCATACAATCTACCAATGTAGGCTTAGACCACGACTGGGGTTTGGACCATGGCGCATGGAGTGTAGTAAAACAGATGTACCCCGATGCCAACATCCCAATGATTCAGTTGAGCATAGACTATAATAAACCTCCGCAATATCATTACGACCTGGCAAAACAATTACAGTCACTACGTAAGAAAGGCGTTTTGATATTAGGCAGTGGCAATATGGTACACAACCTGGGTATGATGCAACTACCAGGTGGCGACTTCAACAAAATAAACGAAGAGTATGGTTTTGACTGGGCGCACGAAATGAATACATTGTTTAAAGAAAAAATCGGCAATGGCGACCACAAGGCGCTCATAGAATATGAGAAGCTGAGCAAATCTGCAAAGCTTGCTATTCCTACCCCCGATCACTACTATCCATTGCTGTACACTCTGGCTCTGCAACGAAAGAACGAGCCTGTAAGTTTCTTCAACGATAAAGCTATCGCAGGTTCACTTACAATGACAAGTGTAAAAATAGGATAGCACAGTATCTTATTGTTTATCAATTATTTATAAAGAAATTCGCTGTTAATGGCTGGTTAACCAATTGCAAACCGACGGTTAACAGATGTGTTTTTTTTGAATACCGGGGTGTACTGAAGCTACATTTGTATTAACAAGTCCGGGGGATAAGAGAAGAAAGCCCGGCAAGCTTCAAAGATCATCACATCCGAATCAGCTTCACGAAAAAGATCACATCCGAACTAGCTTCCGGGCCCCGCACAGGGGCCTTTACTTCTTTATGGAAGTATGCTTATGCCAAGGGTAATTCAATAGTAAACGTGGTGCCTTTACCCTTCTCACTGTCAACAGTTATTGTACCACTATTATTCCTGATAAAATCACCTGACAGGCTTAAGCCAATACCGGTGCCTTTCTCACCTACAGTACCTGCTGTACTTTGGTTAGGTGTACCGTCAAATAATTGTGAAGCTTGAATATTAGTCATGCCTACTCCATTATCTGAAACAGTTATTTCAACTTTACCATTCTTCTTGGTGGCAGCAACCTGTACTGTACCGCCATCAGGGGTAAACTTAATGGCATTAGACAAAAGGTTACGCAATACCATTGCCAGTTGGTTCCTGTCCGCCGAAACATATAGTTCCTCGGATACCTTGTGTGTGAGTGTTATTCCTTTTTGCTGCGCTGCATCCTTCATTACTGCAAAGCTCTTTAGCACTTTGCGTTTTACGTTTATCCGCTCTATATCCAGAGTATGTTCGCCTTTCATCTGGCTCTTTGCCCATTGCAGCAGGTTGTCCAGCATCAGTGTTACAGACTGGAGTTTATTATCCAATTCTTGTTTGTGTAACGCGAATTCTTCGGGTGTTATTATTCCCGCGTCCAGCATAGCCATTGTACCGGTAAGTGCGTTGATCGGACTGCGTAAATCGTGAGATAAGACTGAAAAAGTAGTGTCTTTAAATTTATTCAACTCTTCCAGTTTTTTAGCCTGGCATTCAATTTCATTTTTCTGCTGTAATATCAGCTCGTTAGCTGCTCGAGCCCTGCGCAGATTTCGGAAAAACTGGATGGCTATAATTATTGCTAAAAACATGCCGATGGCGGCAGCAGAAAACAAGATTCGGTTAAGCCTTGTTTTTCCTTCAGCTATAGCGTTGTCTTGCTCAAGGTTCTTTATTAATTCCTGTTGTTTTTCAAGTTCATACTCAAATTCAAGATTGCGGGCTGTTTGCATAGCCTTTTCTTTGTTCATTGAGTCACTGTAAGACTGGCTTAGANNTACCTGATGCTGCAAGAGCTTTTGCAATCTGTTCTGATGCATTACCCGCCTCTTCTTTCATGCTATTTGCCTGCAATACAGCAAGCCCACTCTTTAACAGGTTAATACCTTTGGTGGAATTGCCTTTCCTTATATATATTTCGCCCAACCCGATTTCAGCAAATGCCTTTCCCTCATTATCATTAATTCTTTCTGATAGTTCATACGATTGTGTATAATACTTGTACGCACTGTCATTCATGCCCATATCCAGGTAGGCCTCGGCCATATTGCCGGTCAGTACATTAGTAAGGTATGGGTTATTCATCGCTGCGGACACTTTAAGTGCTTTTTGCGTCACTATCAACGAAGAATCGGGCTTACCTTCTGAATCATATATAAGAGCGTATGTAGTCAGCACTGATATCTCGTTCCACTTCGAATCTGTTTGTTTTGCCAGCTTCTCTGCTCTTTTCAGGCAGTCTTTGGCCATTACAAAATCACCTATCCTGTAATAAACATTGCACAGGTTGAGCACAACCATTTCAATATCAGCAAGACTACCTGTTTCCTCATAATAGTTAAGGCCGTCCATGTAATACCTCAACGCGGATTCGTATTTGCCCTGCTCGTGCATTATCGATCCGATATTGTTGCTGGCACGAGCTANNTATTTTTTGAACTGTCATAATATGCCAGTGCGTTGATATAGTCAGCAGTGCGCAGGTAACAATTCCCGATGTTTGCGTACGCATTGATTATACCGACAGCGTACTTCTGTTTTTGTGACATATCCAGGTATTTCCCGAACATAGCCTTTGCAGTATCGTACCGGCCGGCCGAGTAGTAAGACAATCCTAATTGATTAGTAACATCAGCCTGAACTCTTGCGACCGTATTCTTGTCAATAAGTTTATTTGCCCGTTTCGCATAGATGAGCATTGTGTCTGAGTTGATATTCTCGTACTCGGCGCTTAACTTAATGAGAATAGAAACCTGTGCCGCTTTGTCACGGCTATTGCTTAATATCTGCTTAAGGCTATCAACTCCTGAATTCTGAGCATGCAAGTTGACTGACAGCAACAGCAGAATGCCGGCCATCGTCATTACCAACCTCAGAAATATTGCATATTTTCTTACCCTTCGCAGATGTTTGTTTGTTTTAGCACCCCTTATTCATTGTCAAAGTATTGTCATACAACGCGAAGTTAAAAGTAATGCAATTATATATAATAACCACGCGACAATTATAGAAAACAACAAAACTAATGTACCTACACTATTTTATATACCAATGATAACTATGTAAATTATTTGGCATGATGACAAATAATTGCTATCTTGCATTCATATTTGAATAGCGATNNCCGAATACGATTTCTTGAAAACAGGAGTAAATGCCCCGAACACCGGGTGTGTAACGGCAGAACTATTTTTTGTCCCGGCGCATAGGATCCTGAAACACATGAGGTGCAGTACATGATACACTGCGCTCCTGCCCGAGTATTATTTAACTACTAAAATATACCAACTATGCTAAGAGCTATGATTCTTATCATGCTGGGAGTGGTGCTGCTGGTCGTATTACTGACACAGGTACTGCTACCTATGATGACAGACAAACTGAAGTTTTTCTGGTACTTCAGGCGCGGGGTGCGCGATGATATCATCACGCTGGAAACCTCCGAAAAAAATGAGCTTGCTGCGAAAGCGCACTCAGCTAAGGAAAGCTACATGAGCGCGAAGAAGGAGATAAAAGACCGCAAGCGCAAGCTGGACAAACTGGATAAAGAAACAAATGTTTAAACCAATTAATTAACCAAAACAACTTTTAATAAATGAGAATGAATATCAGGACAATGTCCTTACGCAAAAAAATAATCGGCTTGTTAATAGCCTCAACCATACTGGTGCTTACCTTTTCAATAGGCGCACTGTTTGAAGATGTGGATGCCGGCCAGATAGTGGTCATACAGGCTCCCATCACAGGTACACTTACTGTGTACAAAGAGCCCGGCTGGGTAGGCCAGTGGTTTGGCAAGGCCACGCACTATCATAAGTCTGCGCAATTCTGGTTCAATACCACCAAAGCGGCAGACCGCTCGATAGACGTACGCTGGAACGATNNCCGCATCAGTGGTTCAGTACGCTACAAGATGCCTTTGAGTGATGATAAGATCATCGAACTGCACAGCATATACGGCTCGCAGGAGGCTATTGAAAACGACCTGATAGAAACCAACATCAAAAAGTCTATCTATATGACAGGCCCGCTGATGAGCTCTAAAGAGTCGTACGCTGAAAAGCGCAGCTACCTGATACAACTGATAGAAGACCAGGCCGCACGTGGTGTGTACCAGACTATACAGAAAGACATCAAAGCTGTTGACGCTATATCAGAGCAGGAGAAGACGATTACCGTGGTGGAAATTCAATATGATACCGCCAAAGGCGTTGCCCTCAGGCAGGAAGTATCTCCGCTCAAGTCGTATGGCATCACACTCAGCAACCTCTCTATCGAAGGCATCAAGTATGATGAGAAAGTAGAGTCGCAAATAGAAGCGCAGCGCAAGGCTACCATGGAGGTGCAAACAGCTATGGCCAAATCGAAAGAAGCCGCGCAAAGGGCACGGACTGCTGAGAAAGAAGGTGAGGCTCGCGCCGCCGAAGCCAAATGGGAGCAGGAAGTAATAGCTGCCAAAGAAGTAACACAGGCCGAAATGCGCCGCAAGGTAGCAGAAGAGGACGTGAAGACCGCTGAACTGCGCAAGCGCCAGATGATACTGGAAGGTGAAGGTGAGGCCGCCAAGAAACGCCTGGTAATGCAGGCCGACGGTGCGCTGAACCAGAAACTGGAAACATGGCTGAAAGCCGAAGAAATGAAGTGGAACGCATTCGCGCAGTTCCAGGGCAACCTGGTACCGCTGTACCAGTCGGGCAATGCCGGCAATAACAGCAACAATGCCATGCAGTACATGGAACTGATGGGATTGAAAGCGATGAAAGACCTGTCGCTGGATATGAAGACCAAGTAAACCGGAGAGGAGCCGAAAGGCTCCTCTTTCTTTTAGCTATCAGATATCCTTATCAGCCCACTTTGTCCACCATTCACTAAGCACTTATATTTATATCACAAACTTATATGTTATGCACGCCGGTCAACATTACAAACTCAAAGAACTGCTCTTCTGGACGAGGAGGGATATATATGCGCTGACAGCCCTGGCTATCATACCAACTGTCCTGTTTGAAGTAGCAGGGTTGTTTTGGCTGGCCATACCCTGGCAACCTGTTGCCGTGCTGGGTACTGCAGCCGCCTTTATTGTCGGNNGACAACGCCACCTACGACCGCGCATGGGAGGCACGCAAGATATGGGGCGCTATAGTGAACAGCAGCCGCAGCTGGGGCATGATGGCCAAAGACTTTGTACGGGCAACACCGCAAAATCCCATCAGCGATGAAGAGCGTAAACTCATCAGCAAAGAGCTTATATACCGGCATGTGGCATGGCTTACGGCACTGCGCTACCAACTGCGCGAGCCCCGTGCCTGGGAGACGATGGCACAACCGCATAATGTAGAGTTCCGTCGCACACACTTTAAAATAGCAGAGTGCGAAATAGAAGGCATGCACACTACCCTGCGGCAACATATGGCAGCCGACGAGGTAGACTATGTAATGGGTAAGAAGAACAAGGCCACACAAATCATCAGCCTGCAATCGAAGCAACTGCGCGAACTATCTGAGCAAGGACTGATAGAAAACTATCGATATGTAGAGATGGAACGTATGCTTGTAGACTTTTACGAACAGCAGGGCAAATGTGAACGTATTAAGAACTACCCCTACCCGCGCCAGTTTGCCACGCTCAACAAGTTCTTCATCAGGCTGTTCGTGCTGATGATGCCCTTTGGTATGCTGCAAGTATTCAGTGGTATGGCAAACTATATGATATGGTTTACTATTCCTTTCAGCGCATTAGTGGGCTGGGTGTTCACTACGCTGGAAAAGATAGGTGAGTCCACTGAAAACCCCTTTGAAGGCAATGCTAATGATGTGCCTATCACAGCACTCAGCCGTACTATTGAGATAGACCTGAAAGATATGCTGGACGAAGAGAACCTACCCGAGCCTATCANNAGCACATGTGCCGGAGGCACAGCCTATGAATTGCCAGTATAGATAGCCGCCTATCAGGCCGAGTATCACACCTGCTATAGTAATTGCGTTTTTACGAATGAATGGTAACATTTGGCGAAATTAGGTGTTCATGGTATTCTCTTTTGTGATGTTGGTTACATAAGTTAGTCAGCATTTTGTTAATAATTGTTAACCGGAGAGGTTTGGTTGTGTGTTATCAACGTGAGTTAACCACCCCTGATT
>DINJ01000106.1:7853-8085 GCA_002423665.1 Bacteroidetes bacterium UBA5543
CCCCTCCTAAGAACAGGAGGGGAGTTTTTACATTTCCTGTTCCGTTTTGTTGCCAATATTTCCATTTTACGCCGCCATTTTACCCATAGGCATTTTGGAGGAGTAGCTGAGGAAATATTGCTGAAAGAAATACCTCATACAATCGAACAGGTCCATCTTGAAAGCTTCGCGGTCTTTGCGAAGGGCACCGTTGATATGACTGTTGATATCAATACGGGCGTTAGTACAATCG
>DINJ01000063.1 GCA_002423665.1 Bacteroidetes bacterium UBA5543
GTTGCCGGGTTGGCCGTTTTCTTTTTCAACTATATCAACCGGCGTAGTATATAACTTTACACCCGTTATTTAAGCGTACAATTTACCAGGTTGGGGTCTGCGTTTATAGATGCGGCATGTTCCTTATTACTATTCTGTTGCTTGTTACATTCGTCATTTGCTTTATTCTTTGAACCGAAGAATTCTGTTTCACTGCTTTGCAAATTTGTCACTGTACCGTTTGTTCCGAAATGTTGGGTGTAATGAGTGCATGTACATGTCCATTTCTTAATGCATGCGGATATGGATAAAGTAATGATTATGGACAGAGTTAACAGAATCCTGTTTTTCATAAAAAACGAAGTTGGTTATTTAAGTGTACACCTGGTTGTTTGCAATGAGTCCGTAAATCGTACCTCATTTTCGTCACATCGCCTTTTAGCATCTTTCTTAAAATCGGGGGCGGTTGTTTCTAACGTGCCCATATATGGCACGAATTGCCCGGAAGGGTCGTTTGCTGTTGTGTTACACGTACATGTCCATACCTTATAGCAGGAGGAGGAGAAAATTGTCGTTATTACCAGTAAAATTACAAATGATATTTTGTTCATAAGTCAGTGTTTAGCAATTTTGAAAAACTACTAAAATAATTGTTAGGATTTGAATTTTATAATAGCCGTAAAAAATTAAGGTGTAGCAAATTCGACAGTGATTGGTGGGCATCCTGTATAGGCTATTAATACAAAGCGCCTTCTTGAAAAAGAAGGCGCTTTGAGTATGATATTATACAAATATTATCTACCTATCCGGCCTTGCATCAGCCTTGCCTGTGCTTCCAACTGATTGCCGGTTTCTGTGTCGCCGTTTTCTTTGGCAGTCATCGACAATGATCCGATAATCTGCGTCATACGACNNTTGATAGTAGGCCATCTCGTCCGTAGCCAGTTTAGACATCTTCAGGGCTATTTCCCTGCCACTGGCCTTATCGCCTATTGTGTAGTAGGCCATTGCCATTGTATAAGCCATTACATCGTAAGGATAAGCGTATTCAGAAATGCCCTTCTTGATTTTATCCAGCACTTGTTTGGCTTCCTCATTCCTGCCCATTGCAGACAGTTCTATAGCCAGCCTGCTGCCTTGCATCTTGTAGGCCATAAACATCAGACGGTTTTTCTCGTCGAAATAGACATCATTACGGTCAGCATTGCCCCATGTAAACGTGTTAGTAAACAAGTCCAGCGATTTTTCCACGTTAATACTGCCTATTTCACCCATCATACTGCCGGGGGTCATGCTTTGCATTTTGTAGGGTAACAGGCGGTATACAACACCCTCCAGCCTCATGTAATCATCCATGCCGATATAGTTGTCGCCCGGCAGGCCACCGCTGAAGTAGATAGGCCTGTCCCATCCCTGCTGGGCAATAGCTGCAACAATATTCAACGTTGCCAGGTCATCTTTATAGGCTATTTCTTTAGGGAATGTAAATCTTACATCGGTTGAGATACGTGATGTATCTGCAGCTGATACCAGCCCCTTAGCTACAAGTTCCTCTTTACTCAGCGATGGAATAAAGAAGTTACGTGTGGGCATGAAGTTTTCCCTGCTACCGTCCGATAGTTGCACTTTCGCATCAGGATTATCAGACACTATGAAGTTGCATATTTCAGCCAGGTTGAAGTACCTGTCTGATGGTATCTGCGGANNATTCCTGCGATCGCCCAGGTAATGCTCTCGTTTCCAGTTCATCGGTACCGGCATAGCATCGTTAATCCTGTGGTTCAGCTGGTCTATATACCAGTCAATACCCAACAGGCTCATATTGATGATCCGTACGTCTTTTCGGAACCCTTCTACTTCCTGCAAATACCACAATGGATATGTATCGTTATCGCCAAAGGTGAACAAAATAGCGTTTGGCTCACATGAGGCCAGCACGTTGGTACCGGTAGCATGTGCCAGGCGTTTTTTAGAACGGTCGTGGTCATCCCACTCTTCAGCAGCCATCAGGGCGGGCACCGCGGCCAGGCAAAGCACAATTGCCAGTGCTCCTCCCGCATTGCCTTTCAGGAAACGCTGAAACCAGTCATTGACCATAAGTACACCTAGCCCTATCCATACTGCAAATGCATACGTAGAGCCGGCAAACGCATAGTCCCTTTCACGGGGTTGAAGTGGTGGCATATTCAGGTATATGGCAGTAGCAATACCGGTGAAGAAGAACAGTACCAATACTACAAAGCCATCACGCTTATTCCTGTTGAATTGGTATATTAATCCAATAACACCCAATGCAAATGGCAGCATATACAGCTCATTGCGCGACGGTGTGTTTTTCATTCCGTCATTAAATCCTTCCGCTTTACGTGCATTAATATCACCCAGGCCACGCATGTTATGGTCTATCAGTTTGATACCTGATATCCAGTTGCCGTTTTTAGGGTCGCCCTGTCCTTCTATATCATTCTGGCGTCCGGCATAATTCCACATAAAATACCTCCACCACATCCAGTTGATCTGGTAGTCGAAGAAGTAACGGAAGTTGTCCGATGAAGTTGGCGATTCATTTTCTGCCAATCCTAAGAACTGGCGGTAGAAGCGTATATGCTGAGGATCGTTATAATCCCAAATACGTGGGAAGAAACGTTNNCCGCGTCAAATTCAGGCTCTATCTTGTTACCAACTTCTTCATAGAAATCCTTGCCGTCTTTAGTAGAACGAACATACCTTTTTCCTGTTACGTCATAATTGATTGGCCTTTTATCAAAATCAGGCCCGAACAGTAATGGCTGAGACCCGAACTGTTCACGCTGTATATACGATACCAGGCTGATGGCATTGTCAGGATTGGTCATATCAATAGGCACATCAGCGCGAGAACGGATAAGGGGTGCCAGATAACTTGTAAAGCCAATAATGATAAATATCAGGCAGAGCAGGCCAGTATGCGCCAGGTACCAACCTTTGCGCTTGATATACATTACGCCCCAAGCCAGTGCTGCTATCAGCAATGCTATAAAAATAAATGCACCTGTATCAAAAGGCATGCCCATATTGTTCACAAAAAACAGGTCAAGTTTAGAGGCAATAATTGGCACACCCTGCAATACGCCGAATTGTACAAGGCCCAATATGGCGCAACCCACCAGGAAGGCGATAAATGTACCAAAAGGCGTTACTTCATACCTCCTGAAATAATATACCATGGCTATTGCAGGTATTGCAAGTAAGTTCAGCAAGTGTATGCCTACTGACAGGCCCATCATATAAGCTATGAAAACCAACCACTTGTCGGCACCAGGTTTGTCAGCTACATGTTCCCATTTCAGTATGGCCCAGAATACGAGTGCCGTAAAGAAAGACGACGTTGCGTAAACCTCAGCCTCAACTGCAGAGAACCAGAAAGTATCAGAGAATGTATAGGCCAATGCACCTACCAGGCCTGCGCCCATTATAAGTGTCACCTGGCTGCTATTAGGTTCGCCATCGCGGCCAACTGTAAGCCTGCGCGCGAAGTGGGTGATGGTCCAGAAGAGGAATAATATTGTCAAACCACTTGCCGTAGCTGACCACGCGTTCATCATCATGGCCACCTTATGCACATCGCCGAATGCTAATAGGCCGAACAGCCTTTGTATCATCATAAAGAGCGGGGCGCCCGGCGAGTGTCCTACTTCTATTTTGTGTGCACAGGAAATAAATTCTCCGCAGTCCCAAAAACTGACGGTAGGCTCCATAGTTACCAGATAAACAACGGTGGCAATAATACCCGTAATCCAACCTACGAGGTTGTTGACTTTGCTATAATTCATGCAAGATTAGTTTGACAGGCAACAAAAATAGAAAAATACACGTATGCGCATAATGCACCCATACGAATTAACATTTCTATTATTTCACCTGTGTCGTGAGTTCTAAAGGATGCAATATAAGCTATATCAGCAAGTGGTTGAGATTTTTCAATCTTTCCGGTTCAATTATCTGCGCCAGTTGTATTTCAGGCAGGTTACGCAATTGTGCAACCAGTGTATGCGCGTCATGTTCTGAGTCGGGCCCACTGATAAGCCAGAGGTAATCCAGCTGTTTTATTTCGGGCAAAAGAGCCTTCTTTTCGCTTTGCAGTTTGTACAACAGGTGTTTGCAACTGCTGTGAGGCTCCTGGTATAGATATAGTGAGAAGAAATGTACATGGTCTTTTGCCGGGCGGTATTCTACATCGCTTTCCGGTTCTCGTACGAAAGAATAATCAAAGGCGTTATTAACCGCCAGGCAAAACCTGTATCCGGGTGCGGCACTACCTATGCCAATCATGGCCGTATCCGAAAAAAAATCTTCGGTGGCGGCACTCATATCCAGTAGTAATTTACCCGACATATTATAATAACTATACTTGGTTGTAAAGTTAGTATTCAAGGGCTGAAAATACGGCGCCGGGTATTTTTTTTATTTTTTTGGAAAAAACTGTTCCGGTATTATACTTTTGCCGGGTAATACTCATTTACTGATTTAATATCAAGGAAGCAACAATTAGCT
>DINJ01000108.1:0-2015 GCA_002423665.1 Bacteroidetes bacterium UBA5543
TGCTATATATGCGCAGTCAGGTTTTAGCTCACTCATACCACTTACCTGGTTTAAGGTTTTCACTACCGCCTTTTTGCTGCACTTCGTCAGCCAACTGCACCGAGATAAATTCTATTATTATCATAACCTGCACATCTCTAAAAAAGCACTGCTGCTCTCCGCTATAGCTACTGACGTATTGCTGTATATAGCTGCTTTGTTTATTGTTCACGAAATAACCACCCCCGCAACGCTATGATGCAACATACATTCGAGGCTGACGGTATTATACTGCGCTNNATTTATATCAAATCAACCACCGGGATTATTACGGGCCTGGCGGGCAACAACGGCTGCGGCAAAAGCTCGCTGATGAAAGTAATGTTCGGTACGCTGGAGCCAGAATCGAAATCACTGCGCATAGACGGAAAGCACAGTCCTTATCCTTACCTGCAACGCAACGCCCTCAACTACCTGCCCCAGCATCATTTTCTGCCACAGGGCAAAACTGTGAAAAGCATTTTCTACGACTTCAACCTGGACTTACAACACTTCACTCAAACCTTTGAGGTGGAAATATCAGCGACACAAGCTGCCGGCTCGCTGCATGGCAGCACTGCACGCCTGGTAGAGATATACGCCCTGCTGCAGTCGCCCTCATTGTTCACCATGCTCGATGAGCCATTTACCCACCTGAGCCCGCTGCTGGTTGAAAAGCTGCTGGATTACCTGCAAACAGTGAAGCACCGCAAAGGCATAATCATTACCGACCACAACTTCAACTACCTGAAAGGCATAGCAGATGAACTATACCTGCTGCACAACGGCAGGCTCAGGCATATGGGCGGCACGGCTGATATAGAAGCCTACAGCAGTTTGTTTGAGCTCTAATATGCCGTCCATCCACCGTCTGCCACTATCGTAGCGCCGTTCACAAAACTTGCATCTTCACTTGCCAGGAACAATGCTACCTGCGCCACCTCTACAGGTTCACTACCTCGTGGGTTCAGCGCCATGCCGGGCATGATGCGCTCGTTGACCAGTGCCAATGCAGGCAGGTGTTCAAAATCTATTGTGGCGGCTATGGAAGTGTTCATAGCGCCGGGGGCAATGGCATTGCAGCGTATGCCCTTCTTCGCATACATATAGCCTGTGTTTTTGGTGAGGCCTATCAGTGCGTGTTTGCTGGCGGTATAGGCAGCACCTGCTCTTGCACCGTTCAGCCCGCCTACTGATGCTATATTCACGATAGCACCACTGCCTTTCTCCAGCATAATTTTCAGCACGCTGCGCATAGCCCTGAAAGGGCCGTCCACGTTTATCTTCATCACCCTGTCCCACAGCGCGTCGCTTACATCAGCTACAGGACTGAAATCGTCCATCACACCCGCGTTGTTCACCAGTATATCTACAGTACCATAGTTATCCACAGCAGCTTTTACCATCGCCTCCACTTCTGCAGGCATAGCCATATTGGTTTTTACTGTTTTCACCGTACCGCCTGTCGCTGATATTTCCTGCTCCAGTTCTGCCAGGCCCTGTTCGTTGATGTCAGCAGCCAGAACCTTAGCGCCATGTTCCGCATACAGTTTGGCTATCGCCTTGCCCAGGCCTGCACCCGCGCCGGTTACTATCGCTACTTTGTTTTCCAGTTTCTTCATGTTCCTTGTATTTATTGGTTGAAAGATTGAAGGTAGGCTGCATAAAGGGGGATGATGATGACTATCCTCACCATAAGAGGTTGACTATTGTCAGTTCCTGGAAATTCAAATCCCGATAGCTATCNNCCTCCCTTCAAAGGGAGAATTTAAAAATTCCTCCTTAGAAGGAGGTGGCACACGACCGTGTGACGGAGGATGTTCACTCGCGTTGGACCTTTTTCGGCAGATGGCTGTAAAACCTCACTGCTTGCCTTTCTTCCCGCCGGGGAAATAGTAGTTGTACACCATCTTACCCAGCGTTTCATTTACATTGCGGATGCCGTGATGGTCCAGCCATTGTTTAAAGTCATCAGGGTGTTCGGTTACAAAACGAAC
>DINJ01000108.1:2030-2526 GCA_002423665.1 Bacteroidetes bacterium UBA5543
TATATTTCAGAAATAGAACGCGGCCTTAAAACACCATCCGTTGCCATCATATTCCGCTTATGTACTGCACTGGGCATAAAACCCTGGGAATTTATTAAGATGGTGGAGGAATGGAAGTAATCGTAAATTAACATTATTATCTTTCAATTCCATTTTACTGAAATTCCTCCTTGGAAGGAGGTGTCGAACGAACGTTCGACGGAGGATGTCCACTCGCGATTGGAATGTCAGCGCCGGTGGTTAATTCAACTATTCCCTTACTTTAATCTTCTTCATCATATACCTGAATGCTTTGTCCACCACGACGGAGTAAGACTTATGGATAAACTCCTCTGAAGAATTATCGTGCTTATCAAATATCATCAGGTGCATTTGCGCCTCATCATCCATATCAATGGTGACGGTGTATAGCTGCAGTATATGTTTTAGCTTGGTAGTGGTACGCATGGAGTATAAAGGTAAAGAAATCCCCCTATGCGGTTATATGCACAAACCA
>DINJ01000108.1:2541-5609 GCA_002423665.1 Bacteroidetes bacterium UBA5543
TTGCGATGTAGTCAGGGAGACTACGCCGAGCGGGTTGTTATTACAAGTCAAGGAGCTCTGAGGTAAAGCGCACGTCCTTAACGTCTGACATCAGGCTATTCTTAATTCTATTATAATCATCAATAAGAGATAAGGCATCCTCCGATATAGGCTCATCCTTCCATTTTTTGGATATCGTTCTTAACCGCGGCAAAAAATCTGTAATATCATTATTCCCTATTCTCATTTCTTCTCTTAACAGATTTATTAATGCTAATGAGTTCAAAAAGACATTTTTCTGATTTTTAGATTTTAGCATTGCTTCAAAATACAGAGTTCTGCCGGCTTCAAAGTTCCCTTTCCNNTCAACATTATTCAAGTCCTCTCTCTTTATCAGTTGAATATATTTCGTGGCTTCATCAAGTTCATTTTCTCGGGCCAACGAATAGATTATATTATTTAACAGCGTGCCGTCATTAGGGTGTGAAATTAACCCAAGCCTGCCAATATCCACTGCTAGCCTGTAATCCTTCATCTTACTCGACGCAATTTCGGCACCAAACATGATTGACATCTTGGAAAATGGCATATCGAAAAACCATTGCTTTGAAAAATCCACTGCTTCTGCCCACTTTTTCTTCTCGTCTAAATCTCGTGCAACAGCCTCAAAGGAATTTTTTATATCAAAATGCTTCTGGTCAACCAATACTACACTCTTATCTTTTTGAGAGGCCCATTCAGCTTGTGCCAATGAGTTATCATTTGGGTTTGTTAGTGATTTTTCGAATAATTGTCTGCTTTTTTTGATTCGATTATTTTCGAGTTCAACAGATGCCAACGAACTAGATAATTCTGTTACATTAAATGGATGAAATGTTCCTGATTCAATTATTTGCATGCCTGGTTTAATAAATTTAGAGTACCGACCACGCAGAGAAGATAATGCAATCTCCGTAGCCATTACCCATGGATCATATCTTACCAAATCTGTTTTTCTTATCAAATCGTGAGCAAATTCAAAATCGCCAAGATGAACAAAAAACCTAGCAGCACTACGTAGTATAAACCTATTTTGCGGCGCAAGGTATATAGCATTTAACATTGACCGCTTAGCCTGAACACTTTGTCCTATCATCGAATAATATCTTGATAGCTCTACCCAAGTAATAGCATTAGACGGATTAAGTATGAGCTTTTTTTTCAGAGAATTAACTTTGAAATATAGTTCAGACAAATTATAGTCATTGAATGTTTCTGGACGAATATCTTGGTGAAGTACAATTGTATCGTTTTTAGGTCGTAATACTGCTTTTGCAGCATTTATCATTGCTTTTGATGACAAATGCTGATTTTCTAGAACAAATATCGCTATCTGCTGAACCCTAAAATCGTTTTCTTGGTTACAAACCAATGCAACACTAAGTACGTCTCCTGCAACGCCAATGGTTTGTTCTTTTTCCCAATCATCAATTAAATCTGTTATATCCGGCTTAAATGAAGAATCAAGCTTAATACTCTTACTTCCATTAAGCTCCCCTAATGTCGCAGTATTGTCAAAACTCCGCCAGTTGGGAATTAAATGTCTATCCCGCTTTTCAAATAGATTTGCCACCTTATTTAGTGAGTTTTAGTTCAGCTTTCCGTGCCAAAAGGTTGAAGCTTTCTATAAAGCGCTCCAATTCATAATTATTTCCATGACCATGTGCATTCTTATGATGTCCCCTTTGACGAGGATCTGGACAACATAGCATTTTTAGTATCTCGATAAACTTATCTTGATCAGTTATTCTTTCTGTATGGTCTTTGATAACCTCTATTACTCGATCAAAGGCATCAACCCAATAAGGAAGCGCGGCGTCAAAAGAAAGAGACAAGATATTAATTGAAGGGTTTATGTGTTGGGAAAGGAGAGCAGTCATACTTTGACCTGTAAAGTAGTAGCAAGCCATACTTCCCAACAAATAGCAATCTATCGCAAATACCCTGTTCTGCCAATCAGGCAATACATATTTGTGAAAAACTTCGGGGGGTGCATATCTATGATCGCCCGAGAAATTCAATTTTGAATGTGGTGAAGTTATCGACTGGCAGAGCGACCTCCCCAAATCTCCAAGTTTAGATACAACCTTATCAAAAATAAAAATATTAGACGGCTTCAAATCCTGATGGGAGATTTGCAAATTGTGCAATTGCCGAACGCCTACAGCGATATGATGCAAAGACCTAAGTTTCCAAGCGTCATCAATATCACCAGTAAAGTTTATATAGTTTCTAACATCGCTATCGGCCTTTTCGAAAATCATGTAGTACACATTATTTACAATATATCCTGCAATATTTTCATGTGATGCCTCTAGCAACTTTGAAACTTTTGAGAGATTTTTGTTGCTGCAACGAGTTAATATGTCTCTTTCAAAATTATAGGTATTCAACATTTNNGTAAAAAATCTCCATCATCTCTGAGAAAAGAAAGGATATTTATTGCTTTAAGGAACCCCAACTGACCGTCTTTTTCAACAATATAACAAACTGAAAAGTTGCCGCCAGTAGACCCTACTTTAGCTGTCACTTTTTCTTTAACATACCAACCAGACTTTAGTGTCCTACCTACTAAATCGTGCACAGCACTAATCTGGTCTTCAGTAAGGTCTTTCAATTTATCAGTAGTCATATTTCGTTTTTAAACACGGGATTCTTACAAGTACTATGTAAGTTACGCAAATATTAGCATTAACTTTCTACTGAATCACACTATATAAATCAATAAACCATAGGCATCGGGCAATCCAATATTGCCAAAGTATGCTTCCGTTCGTCCGTTGGGCGTAGTCTCCCGACTACGTCCTTCCCGGTAGCAAGTCTCCTGACTTGCGAAACATCGGTGCTACCCCCCTAGGATTCAATTGGCGTTGCAAACGCCATACCGTTGCATCCTCGTAGCAAACGAGGACGAGGAGGGACCACCTACACATGGGAAGCCGTTGACGCTCAACACACCCGCATGACCCTACGCAACTACGGCAGCCCCTCAGGCTTTTCGGCATTGTTCGCACCCTTTATGGCAGGCGCCATGCGCAAAGCCAATACCA
>DINJ01000027.1 GCA_002423665.1 Bacteroidetes bacterium UBA5543
ATAGCTGTTGGTGGAGAAAGATTTTTTACTGCTGAAATGGTAAGCAGCTACGATGGCGGTAACACATGGACGAAGACATCACACCCGGATGCGGGTAAGGGTTTGTACGGCATGACTTCATCAGGTAGTAATGTATACGCTTGTGGTGTAGACGGTAAACTGATGTGGTCTAAAGACGGAGGTAAAAACTGGGGGCTGCACCAGATGAATGACTGGCGTTTCTTCAATAGCATGGCTATCGGCACCAATGGAGAATGTGTTATGGTATCTACCGATGGGCAAAATTTCGGCACAATATTCCGTATTGACAGTGACTACAATGTTATTGATACTACAAGACTGGGTTTCGGGCTGAATGATATAATGATGGCGACCCCGACAACCGGCTACCTGGCGGCTTTCGGGGCTGTGCTGAAAACCACCGATGGGGGCTCTACCTGGAATTACCTGGATGTAAAGAATGATAATTTCATGACGGTCCATTGCCTGAATGAAAATGAGGTATGGGTAGTAGGGTACAGGGGTACTATATTTCATACATCAGACGGCGGCGCTAACTGGAATAAACTCCGCAACGGCAACCAACTGGTGCAAAAGAATTACCTGATGCTGGACGTGTTGTTTAAAGATGTAAATACAGGTTGGATATGCGGGGAGGAAGGCCTGCTGCTGCATACCACTAATGGCGGTCAAGACTGGAAACAGTTTGATCAATTCACCGACAACGCGCTACGTGATATGACATTGACACCTGATGGTCATCTAATAGTAGTAGGTGATGCAGGGACGATGTATAAGCTGTACCTGAAATAGTAGTAGCCTTATTTGTATTTTTTCAACCATTCATCTGTAAAATGACGGGTCCCTTTGTCTTCTGAAAATTTCTTTTGATTGTAATCAGCTGATTTGTTGCGGGGAANNGACAGGCTTTCCCAGTCTCCTTTTTTGAAGAGCTTAGCGGCAAAAACTATCTGCCCTACATGGTAGGAGTAATGCGCCAACTGGCGGTTAATGGCTTCGAGCACAGTATGCCCCTCGTTGCGGATATAGATGATCATGCCGAGGTCGTTGTCGGTAATGCCGCTCAACGCATTGAACAGGCAGTTCCAACCTTCTTCCCATTTTTGCATTACAGCTTCGCGGGTGGACAGGTCGTTTTCAAACTCTGCATCGCGCTGGCGCCAGGGCTTTTCACCGTCTGTTGTCAGGAAGTCAGTCCAGCGACTGAGCATATTGCCCCACATATGTTTTACCACCATGGCGATACTATTGGTATCTGCGTCGGGTTGTATGAACAACTGTTCTTCCTCCAACTGCGCCATCGCTTTTTCGCCCAACGACTTGTAATACCTGAATTGCCTGTCCATGCTTTTTAAAAATCCGAGCTCTGTCATATGTGTAGTCTTTTATTCGTTCAGATAAATACCCGGCCTGCTGATTTCCATCCATCGTTCGGGTTCGTTGACGGGTTCAAAACCGTATTGTGCGTATAGGCCGTGAGCGTCTAAGGTACCTAAAAATACTTTGCGCAGCTTGGTTACCCATTCCAGACCGGTTAGTACTTCCATCATCTTTTTGCTCAGGCCCTNNTCGATATATACATCGCCCAGCCATGCTATGGTGGTGTAGTCTGTTACCAGGCGGGCATAGCCTACCTGTAGACCGTCTTTCAATATAGCCATGCAAAAGGAATTATTGAAAGCGCCCTCTACTATTTCAAAAGGAATATCCTTTACCCAATAAGATTTTTCTGAGAGCCATTTATGAATGGCCCCTACCTGCATCAGGCTTTTGTCAGTAGTTATTACGTACCCTTTGTATGATATATGTATCGGGGTAAGCATAGCNNCAGGAGCAGTACCTTTTCTTATTGCATCCAGTTTTTTCTTCAGGGTGTATGCCAGTGCATCATCGTCCAGGTAGCAATTATAGTCTTTATCTCCTATGTTGATAACTTCGATAGGAGCCACGACGGCTGCAGTGCCTGCACCGAAGGCTTCTACACGTTTTCCCTGCTCCAGGGCATCCTTTATCTCGCGGTGGGTGATAGGCCTTACCGCAACATGCATACCCATATCTTTGGCAATAGCCAGCAACGAGTCGCGGGTGACACCATCCAGTATGGTGCCGCCCAGTGGTGGGGTAACCAATACACCATCCATATAAAACATCAGGTTCATAGTACCTGACTCTTCAATATACTCATGCCTGCGGCTGTCAGTCCATATCACCTGGTCGTAACCTTGCTGCTGCGCCAGGCGGGTGGGGTAGTAAGCACCACCATAGTTGCCACCGCATTTGGTTGAACCTGTTCCACCGAAAGCTGCGCGGCTATAGTGTTCTTCCACTTTTACTTTCAAAGGCTTGGCGTAGTATTGGTAAGCGGGAGTACATACTATCATGAAGATGTATTCGTCTGATATTTTTACACCCAGTCTTTCCTNNCACATCCTGTCCAGCGACAGGCAGAAACGTTCGTAGTGCTTCTCTGTGCGGAATATATTGATGTTGCCATCTTTGGTACGAAAAGCCTTCATGCCTTCAAAAACAGTTTGGCCATAGTGCAGGCATTGAGCTATGGGGCTGATGCTCAAATCTTCAAAAGGCACTATGCGGCTATTGCTCCACTCCCCGTCCTTATATTCTGCAATGAACATATGGTCGGTGGGGGTAATGCCGAATGGTTTCGACTTTGTGTCCGTTACCTGCTTTTGCTGCTTTTCTGTTATGGTAATCATACCCGCTTTTTCTTTACAGTGTTTATAATATTATGCTTCTTCCATAGTCACTACAGTTTTGGTGTGCAGTTTAGGTACTATGGTATTATTGTCTTTTAATTTCTGTTTCCTGTATCCGGCATTTACAAGATACACGCCCGACACAATGGTAGCAAATGCCAGGGAAGTAAACCATGTTAACCTTTCGTTTAAAATGAAATAACCCAGTATTACTGCTACCAGGGGATTGACATAGGCATATAAAGTTACGATACCTACCGGCAATACTTTGAGTGCGAACATGTATGCTGTGAATGCCAGGAAGGAACCCACCAGTATCAGGTAAGCCATAGCTTTGAGCGCATCGGGCTGAAAGGGTTCGANNGAAACCACCAAAGAACAGCTGCATAGCTGCGTTGAAAATGGGGTTTTTGACGCCTGTCAATGTCCTGCTTTTGATACTGCCAAACGCCCAGCTTGCCGTGCCTATGAATATGGCAATCATGCCCCCGAAGTAGGCAGGGTTGCCCAGGTCGGCCAGGTTATCTCTGAAGATGAGGGCTACGCCGCTCAGCGCCAGTACCAGTCCACTAACAATGGTAGAGTTGATTTTCTCAGCCTTATTCATAAAGATATTCAGCATGACCGCGTTGAGGGGCATCATACTGCATATTAGCGCTGCCACACCGCTGGGCACAGTCTTTTCAGAATAGGACACTATGCCATTACCCACCGAAATCATAAAGAAGCCTATAAGCAGGTTCATGCGCACTACCGGCCAGGAAATATCCGCTTTTTTGTATACCAGCAAGGCAAAGATGCCCATCAACAGCCCCGCTATTACCTGCCTGAGCCCGGCAAACAGGAATGCAGGGTAGTGCATTACCGCTATGCGAATGGCCAGATAGGTTGTGCCCCAGGCAATGCTTAGGAAGGCGATGGCTAAATATGCTTTGGTGGTCTTGTTCATTTCTCTTTTGCAAATATCAGGGTATTTGTGAAACCAAAACAGATACAATTTTCTTATTTTTGACCATAACAGTTTACATTTGTGTTATCAAAAACCGGGGCTTATGAAAACCGATAAGGGCACGCATATATACATGGCTATAGCCGATGATATAGAGCAGCGCATACTGAACAATGTTTTGCGCATAGGCGAAAAGCTACCCAGCGTGCGCAACCTGAGTAAGATGCATGATGTGAGTATGAGTACCACCTTGCAGGCTTATTATTTGCTTGAGGGTAAGGGGCTTATAGAAGCCCGCCCGCAGTCAGGGTATTTTGTGCGGTTTAACCCCTCGCGTTTTCCGCGAAAGGTAGAGAAAAGTAATCCCCGCCCGGTGGCTAAAGCTAAGAGTGTGGAGGCAATTATATCCGAGGTGTATGATGACTTTACGATGCAGGGTATGGTGCGCCTGTCGCTGAGTGTGCCTGACCCAGAACTGCTGCCACTGGCACGCCTGAACAAAGCCATGGTGCAGGCCATGCGCGAACTGCCTGCCAACGGCACGTCTTACGAAAGTATACAAGGTAACAGTNNCGCAGATAGCCAAAACATCTATACAATGGGGTGGTCACCTGCAACCTGAAGATATTATCACAACGGCGGGCTGTATGAACGCCATATCGTACTCATTGCTGGCGCTTACAAAGCCGGGGGATACTATAGCGGTTGAAAGCCCTGTGTATTTCGGCATGCTGCGCTTTGCGCAAAGTATTGGACTGAAAGTACTGGAGCTGCCCACCGATCCTGATACAGGCGTAGACCCTGACGACCTGAAAAAAGCATTGGGCAAGCATAATATCAAAGCCTGTTTTTTTGTTACCAACTTCAGCAACCCCCTTGGCTACTGCATGCCNNCGATGAAGCTAAGGAGGCGACAGTAAAGCTATTATCGCGCCACGGCATACCGCTGATAGAAGACGACTTGTATGGTGATGTGTACTTTGGCAAGCAAAGGCCTAAAAGCTGTAAGAGCTTTGATGAAGAAGGCAATGTGCTTTGGTGTGGCTCTATATCCAAAACGCTGGCACCAGGATTCAGGGTGGGCTGGGTAGCGCCCGGCAAATACCTGGAGAAAGTAAAAAGGCTGAAACTATACAATAGCATTACATCGGCAACACCCCAGCAAACAGCCATTGCCAATTTTATGGCTGAGGGTGCTTACGAAAGGCACCTGCGTAAGCTGCGGCAGACGCTACACAGCAACAGCCTGCAATTTGCCCGAGCCATTGGTGAGTACTTTCCTGATAATGTGAAGATGAGCAGCCCTAAGGGCGGTTTTATATTCTGGCTGGAGCTGGATAAAGGCATAGACAGCTATGCGGTGTACCGAGAGGCGGCACAGCAAAAGATAAGTATAGCACCGGGCAGTATGTTTACCCTGCAGGAACGTTACAGCAACTGTATGCGTATCAGTTATGGTATGCCCTGGAATGATAAGGTGGACAATGCACTGAAGACATTGGGTGGAATAGTTAAGGAGATGATGTAAAACTGTCGCGTAGCGCGACAGTGCTACAATTCTTCTCTCGTCATTGCGAGGCACGAAGCAATCTAATCACGCGAAGAACGAACCATGCGTGATTAGATTGCTTCTTTCGTATCTGTATTCACAGATACTTCATCGCAATGACGTTTTGTGGGTATGTGTGAACACTCTTGATAAAAACTGTCGCGTGTCGCGCTGCGCGACAGTGCTAATTCAGGTTTTCCCCTCTTGGGATGCCAACATATATTTGAATTTGGGTGAGTATTCTATAACTTACAATACCAAAATACGGAATATGAGAACCATCCTTACCCTGGTAGCGGCTGTGAGTATATTAGCAGCCTGCAAAAAAGATATACCAGCGCCCCCAACTACACCAGGCACCGTAGATTCGACAGATACGACCCATGTCCCTAAGCCCCAGTTAAAAGATTCAACGATAAAGATTGTGGGGATTGATAGTATAGTTGTGATTGGCTTTTACGACAGTATAGACATACCTATAACTATAATGAATGACACTGGTATCGCCCAAAATGTATCGCTTTCTATATCCGGCTTGTCTTATAGAGTGAGGGCAAAGTTTACNNAAACTAAATACATACCTCATTGGGTCTATTGAAGACAGCCTTGTTACTATTACAGCAACCACTGCCTCCGGGCAACAGTCAAAACACAGTTTTAAAATAAGAACTGACTACACAGAAAGCAGGCTGAAGGCATTTTATGAAGCTTATTTGAAGAGTCCCGCATGGGCTGTTTATCCTCTTACTGATACTACATTGTTGGGTTCCGGCCCGGTATTCCACTATGATGCAGGAACTGACATGTTTGGCGTTACGCACTTGTTTGCAGGTACAGTTAGCGGTAAGGATTATTATTCAATTGACCCGCTGTATAGTAATGGGGGGGGTAACGGTGCATTTACTTTTAAGGCTGATGTAGTAAGATGCTCAAGTGGAAGCGATACTGTTACTTGTCTTATTTCGGTATTTTATTTAATGTATTATACCAACTATGGGACAGATATTACAAAACCGACTGGAGGGATCGTGTACGACTGTTATACACCTTTTGACGGGCATTATAGGGCTGTGGGCGAATTGCAGATAGATGGATTTTAATTAATGTGCCATGCACAGGCGATAGTGAGAAACTGGTAATCTGATCCAAACGGCTGTCAGTAATCAAGCTAAAGGCTTTATCTTATACCAGGTACTAAACTAGTAAAAGCGAAGTTAGATTGCTTCCGACGTATTTACATTTATAAATACTCTGTAGCAATGGCGGAGATAATGCAGTCACGCTGCGCGACAGCGCTACAATTAGAATGGAGAGTATATCTTTATTGTATTATGAGTATGCGAGCGGATAAACCTGTAATAATTAATGGAAAAAGTAAACTACTCCGGGAATCAATAATGGCTGCTATAGGCATTATTATTCTAACTTTTATACAAGGATTCGAAGTAGTATATTTTTTTGTTCCTGCAGTGATATTTATTCATCTTGTTTCGTACCCGTTCAGAAGAATCGTGGAGATTTCACCGGAACTTCTTGTGATAAGGAGGATTTACAGGAAACTTGGAAAGGTTACCAAGTTCAAAATTGATGAGGTACGTTCTGCAGCTACAGTACAATCATTATACCATTATGGAACTGGTAGTCGAGATAGTTGGTTGGTATTACATTTTAAAGATGAGAGAGTAGAAAAAGTGTTTTTAGGAACTGGTTTTGACAGATATGCATTAGAGCATGAATTGGGTAAATATGTAGAAATATTTACTCCTAACTTATTGGATTTATAAAAATTGTCGCGTGTCGCGCTGCGCGACACGCGACAATTTAGCACTATGTGAGGCTAATGGTACGTGCAGGTTGCGGCTTGCGGTACAGCGTGTACAGCACAACCGACAATACACAAAACACACTCTCAATCATCAGCCACTGTGAACCAAATGCACCCAAAGCACCCTCGGCAGCTATGGTTATGAGGCGGGATACCGCATAGGCCCCCCAAAACAGGCTGAGGAATGCCAGCGCTTTCTTCCTGTCTTTTATGAGCAGGTATATAAGCTGGGTAATGATGACCAGCCCCACGCCACCGTATATGCCTCTTATAGAGCTGTAGGCATCAGTATTGGGCAGTTGTACCTGCACCAGGTCCATTACCGATTGGGGGTTGGCCATAGCCATCAGGCTGACCATAAGCAGTGAAAAGGCTGAGAAAAGAATGAATACAACCGATGTGATGTTGATGATTTTGTTTTTGTTCATATCTGATCAATTTTATGCAAAAATGAACCCGGGCAAAAAACTAAATCTTGGTGTAGCGCAAGATTTTTCGCCATTCTCAAGAAAACAGGATTTCGGCTGACGGATAGTGTAGCGTCGCGCTGCGCGACAGCGCTACAATGCTTTTCGCATAGTGAACTTGAAATGTGTTCTGCCAAAACCTACCTGCTCATAAAAAATATGTGATTCCGGCCTTTTGAACCCGCATGCTACTTCCAGCATATCGTAGTCTTTGTCTTTCAGCAATTCTTTCAGGTGATTGATTAGCAATCGGCCTATGCCCTTACCCCTGTATGACGTGTCTACATATAGTTCCTGTATCTCGTACACATAGTTCAGGTGGTGCAGCAGCAACTGCCCGTGGCAGCTTAGATAACCAACAGGCTTTTCTTCATCCGCAGCCAGCAGGTAATAATATTCGGGGTTAGCGATATTGAGCCGGTAATATTTATCGAACAATGCCCTGTCAAACTGCATATCTTCAAGCAGGCATACGAATTGATATACATACTCTACATCGGCCTGGCCAGCGTATCTTACAGTAACATTATGCATCTTTTATCTCTTTAACACAAACCTAAATAACAAAGGGGATGTTTGCACGCCCCCCTTTTTATTCATTTTGTTGCCGTTCTGTTAGGTAGCGGCTATACTATTTGCCTGTTGTAGAGCCTTCACACCATTTACACTGTCATAAAAGCTTACTTCTCCAGTAGCTATGTCGTACATAGCCGGTACAATATCAATAGTCCCTTTCTGTAGCAGGTCAGCTATTATTTCGCTGCCTGCAATGATTTCTTTTACGGTATGGAGTACATTCAGTTTAGCCACTTCGTTGACAAACTCAGTGTTTTTGCCTGTCCTGTTTTCTTTAGTCGCTGTTTCCTGCTCTACTGCCGGTTTAATATGTTTCAACAGTTTCGACAGGTTGCCCAGTTCTACATTGTCGCATGCGCCCTTGATAGCACCGCAGTTGGTATGCCCCAATACCACTATCAGTTTAGACCCTGCCACGGCTGTAGCAAATTCAAGGCTGCCCAGAACGTTTTCCGATGTTACGTTTCCGGCTATGCGGATGCTGAAGATATCGCCCAGTCCCAGGTCGAATATCAACTCGGCTGAAGTACGCGAGTCCATACAGCTAAGTATAGCAGCGAATGGCCATTGTCCATCCTTGGTAAAGTTTACTTGTTCCAGCAGGTCGCGGTTCATTTTCAGGTTATTAACAAACCTGTAGTTGCCATCTTTCAGCAATTTGATAGCGGCTGAAGGGGTAATGTCCTGTGGTATATATTCAATTTTGTGTATGCCGGCCATTGTTATGTTTTTTTAGTTGAATAATGTAATTGATAAGCAGGGTTGATTAACAACCTGCACTGTTTTTAATAAATAATAATGGAAGAATCTGCCGTGGCAGCCTGCGTCAGGCTAATGGCGATGCATGGTTAGGCGGTGGGGTCAGTATATCGGGGACGTACTGTTTTGGAAAAAAGTCCGTTCGATGCACGGCCAGCATAGCGATGTCGGTGAGAAGCCTGTTGAGTATGAGCTCGTAACTATCGTCGGGTTTGCAGGTATTTTCAAGTTTTGCAGGCTTTATTTTCGCCTGTCCTTCTGCATCACCCTCTATTTCGTGTATCTCTTCTGTCAACTGCCCTTTGTATAATATCTTACCCAGTTCCTTAACCGGCAGTGCCTGGAAGGAAATAATGAGTAATAATATGCCTGCGAACAGTTTTTTCACCGGGCTGCAAAATAGTAAAAAACGGGGTATGAATAATCAGCATGAAATATGGTGATTAGTTAAAATATTGTAAAGCATAGGTTTGTATTTAAAAGCTTAATACTAATTTGTGTTGTTATACTTTATTTTAATGTATTGTTGCTTTAATAAGGCATGCCCGGCTTTTTTTAGTACCTTTACACAAATTCTTTTCCGGCTGAGTCATTATCAGCTTTTACCGCACGTTTTATTTTCAGCCGGGTTTTTATCTTTTATCGCACACCATTATTCGTGCACGTGCTCATAGCTGATGTAAATATTTTTGTATGGACATATATGCATATACACCAACAGCACGACCTGATGAGCAGGAGTTTGACGCAATTAATGATTTCCTGTTTCAACATCTTGACCAATACGGCGATCCCAAAGAAGATATAGCCAAGGCTATGCGCTATTCGCTGGGTGAGGGCGGCAGGCCGGGTGGTTTTGTTCTGGCGGCCAAACACGGAGATGAAGTGACAGGCGCGGTAGTGGTGAATGAAACCGGAATGAACGGCTATATACCCGACAATATATTGGTGTATATAGCTACCCATGGTCAACATAGAGGCAAAGGCATAGGTAAGCAACTGATGCGAAAAGCCATAGAAGTGGCTAAAGGTGATATAGCCTTACACGTAGAACCTGATAATCCAGCAAAGCAATTGTACGAGCAATTGGGCTTTACTAATAAATACCTTGAAATGAGGTTGAAGAAAAACAAATAACCATGGCATTTGTAACACTAAACAAAGACAAACTGGCCGCCAACTACAACTATCTTGACGGGTTGTTCAAGAAGAATGGAGTGAAGTGGAGCGTAGTGACCAAACTGCTATGCGGCAACAAAAAGTACCTGGAAGTACTGCTGGCACTGGGGGTAAAAGAAGTATGTGATTCGCGAGTGTCAAACCTGCGCAGGATAAAGGCTATAGACCCCAATGTAGAAACGGCCTATATAAAACCACCGCCCAAGCGCTCCATCAGGAAGATAGTGGAGTATGCAGATGTAAGTTTTAACACTGAATATTCTACTATCAAAGCATTATCAGAAGCTGCGGTACAGCAAGGCAAGACCCATAAAGTCATTATCATGATAGAACTGGGTGAACTGCGCGAGGGGGTGATGCGTGGCGATTTTATTGACTTTTATGCCAAAGTGTTCGAACTGCCTAATATNNATCTTACCTGTATGTATGGCGTACTACCCAATCATGATAAACTGATACAACTTAGCCTGTACAAAGAATTAATTGAAGCTAAGTTTAATAAGAAGATACCCTATGTTTCAGGTGGCTCATCGGTAACTATTCCACTTATATTTCAACAGCTTTTACCGGAAGGTGTTAACCATTTCAGGGTAGGGGAGACATTGTTCCTGGGTACGGATGTGTACAACAATAAACCATTCGACCAGATGCATAATGATGTGTTTAAG
>DINJ01000095.1 GCA_002423665.1 Bacteroidetes bacterium UBA5543
CTGCAGCTATATACACATATGGCAGGCATGGAAAATCGAGGCTGATAGGAATGCTGTCAAAACCCCATAGCTGTGGTTTTACTATCAGGCTGATGAAGATGAAAACAATATTCGCCAGCAGCAGCAGGCAGCAGATATTCCATACTATCACAGCCTTATGAGATAATACCCTCCTGTTGTATGCCAGGTAACCTATCACTGGCGCCGACAACCCCGCCAGTATATCAAAGTTCCTCCCTTCAAAGCTCACCAACTCCGGCCCCAGTCCTTCTTTATACAATCCCAGTATCAGCAATTCTACCACTATCCTGAAAGACTGAAAATACACTGTAAATGCGATTGGGAAACCATCTATTATATCACTGAACTTTTTTGCTGTAAAAAACCATACTATGATGGCGAATGCCGGCAATACCACAAACATTACCAGCTTCGGCGGCAGGCTGAAATCTGCCAGGAAGCCAGTTCCCGCCAATACGGATACATAACCTATCCATAATGCAACGAAAATCACATAACCTTGTACAAACTTATTTTTACGTTCCGTTGTGTACCCGGCATTGACCGCAGCCCTGTTCATCGCCCAACCTAAAGCTGCGAGTAGAACAACAAGTAATATATAATGCCCTGCCTGTAACATATCTAAACTTTTACGGCAATATTAGCACCGCCCCAATAGTATGTGTTGACAATTATTGCTATTTATTGATTAGCCATCCTGTACGACATGGGCCATCTATTGTTCCTCCGCTTAAATGCCCTGCAAAATGTAGCGACATCTTCATACCCTACCAATAGTGCAATGTCGGTAACAGTCAGCTCACTGTCCGACAATAACTGTTGCGCCTTGTCCAGTCTTACTTCAGCAATGAACTGGTACGGCGTATGTCCCTGTACCTGTTTGAACATGCGCAGAAAATGGAACTTGGACATACACGCCACTGTAGCCAGCTCATCAAGCGATATTGCTGAATGATATTGCTGGTATATATAGTCCACCGCCTTTGATAACCTTGCCTGCACTTCATCCCTGGTAGCTTTTTTAACAACAGGTAATGTATCAATCCTTTTAAAAGAGTCATTTTGCACGGATAAGATATGTTGCAGCAAACCGGCCAACAGCTCTTCGGTCATTAAACCATCCACCCTTCCCGATGAATATCCTGATTGTAATATCGATACCGTTTTCCTGAAATAATGATCCTTCCAGTATTGCCTGTTGTAAAAGTGATAGGGTGGTGTAGCTGATGTGTCCACATTGTCCAGCAGGCTCTCAGTGCTCTGGATAAGTGTGGGCAGCAGTTCATGAAGCATGGCGGTGGAAAAATGAATATTAAAAGTTTCCGTCTGCCGGCGTATGTCAATACTGTACAATTGATGTTCGTTGCTGATAAAGTAAGTATCCTCCCCTACTCGTTCTCTCTGGTTATCAGCTCCATAATACGCCTGTCCTGCGATATTGCTGAAAATGGTGAGCGTACCTTTTATATCATCCCTGTATTCTCTTGCGGTGGTGGTGTTAATGATAACGTTGGGCCACGATTTCTCAGCAGCTATCATGCTCTTCAACAGGTTTATTTCACAGAAGTCTTTCCTGTACATATTTTAAAATACTTAGCAAAGGTATTGAAGCCGCTTAAATTATTTATATGCAGTTTCAGTAACCCTTCCTCTCGTGGTGCCGTGAGCTTCATCTCGACACAATTCCTCCTTGGTGTAAGGAGTTGCCTTCTTACAGCATATTATTACTCCATATCTCGCTTAAAAAACAAGAAATAAGCGGGCATCAGTCATAAACTATCACCATATACAAGCCTGTTTTACTTTCAGGTATCCAGCTATGGTACCAGACATGGGGGTCAAAAATTTTCTTCTTGCAATACAGTTGCAGTTCTTTCTGAAATTTTTCCATAATGTGCATACCGCCTTTACTATGGTGTATATCATGCCAGTCAGAAAATATCTGTTCTCTCGGTGTTTCAAAAATATAGTAGAACTTAAATTTCTGCTCGCAGGCATCGCTGAATGCCTTTTGTATGCGGGGAAGCGATTTAGGCATAGATTCCAGTAACAATTCACTGACATCAAACCGGATATTGCGTTTTGTCCTGATTTCTTCCAACATTTGTTTGTGCGAAACGTGACTCTTTACATAGTGGTTTATTAACATCAGGGCATTCATATCAGCCTGCCCGTTCATTACTGCCTTTTTCAGGTAAGACATATAAAATGAGTGTGTGCTATGGTCATGGATAGCCAGTGTTGTTGCATACATTGAGCCGTCTGCAATCGACGGCCATCCGTTTGCCCGTACAAAATCATACAGGTAACGTGCATGCAAGGTATCCGTATGTCTCATCAATTCGCGTATCTTTCTGCATGTAAAGGTATCGGCGCACCTCGTAAGCCTCTTACGTACCACCTGGTCTTCCTCTGCCATCCTTTCAAACTCAGTATAGTAAGCGGGCTTTTCAGCAGTCCGTGCGCTATCATATTTCCTTATCACTTCTTCCGCTATTTCCCGGGACAAGTTCCATTTCGTCATAAAACTGTCGGGCCTTTCCGTATTCCTCCACTCCCACAGCAGGTAATAAGGGTCCACCATAAGCAGGTATTTTCCTGCCTTGGCGCTATCCTTCATCTGCGAGTAGCTGTTTGCCCGCTGGAAATAGGTGATGGAAGAGTTTCTATACCCTTCATTCAATGCAGGCAATTCATCGCTACGCACTGTATCAGGTTGTGCATGCAAAGTGCTGGCTAAAAACAGCAAGGTGGATATGAGCGTTAGCAGTTTATACATATAATATAACCTTTATCATATTTGTCATAATCATATTTTTTGCGTATTTTTGCTGTAGTATATTTGAATAATTTACGAAGGCACCCGCTGGTTCGGGATACTAACAAAAACGCCACCTAACCATGACCACACACCTTA
>DINJ01000199.1 GCA_002423665.1 Bacteroidetes bacterium UBA5543
TTGGCCGCCAGTTGACTGGTATAATACAGCGATGCACCTACGATGCAGAATGCCGCAAATATTAAATATGTTTTCCAATTAAGATATTGACGCATAGCACAATGTACATACAACGAAATGACTATAAAAATATTATGATTTTGACTGAATATCTACTATTTTTGTGAGCGCAAATACTGCATTTAATGAACATGCACAACTACAACGACGAAAACCAGCTGGACAACCCGGCAGATATAGAACTGAATAAGCCGTCAAAATCAAGGTTTTTATTCTTATTATTCTTCTTCGGTATTTTCATTTTTGCATGGTCTGGTTGTTACAACCTGTACGAGCACAGTTACACCAGCAACAAGGACGTAGAAGTTCCTGATAATACCAAGTACAATCCAACCTACAAATAGTCATTCGCCCAGGCAATGATTGTTTGCAATAATGATACCGCTGTTGTTATCCTCAGTTATAACGGGAAGAAATGGCACGAGCTTTTTTTGCCCCTTATTGTAGCTGAAGCGGCGACAGGTTATGATGTCATTGTAGCAGACAATGCCTCAACTGATGATACCCTGCAATATGTGCAGGAAAACTTTCCTGCTGTAAAGACATTACAGATAAGCCTGAACAGGGGTTTCTCCAATGGCTATGCCGAAGCGCTGAAACAAGTGCAGGCGAAATACTGCATACTACTGAGCGCCGACTTTGAAGTAACGGAGGGATGGTATCCCCCGCTGCTGAGCGCTATGCAACGATACAGCGGGTTAGCCGCCTGCCAGCCTAAGATACGCTACTGGCGCGAGCGTGAATATTTTGAATACGCGGGCGCTGCGGGCGGCTTTATGGATAAATACGGTTACCTCTTTTGCAGGGGCAGGATATTTACTGAACTGGAGAAAGACCAGGGGCAATACAATGATGATATAGAAGTGTTCTGGGCATCGGGCGGCTGCCTGATGGTGCGTGCCGACCTGTACCACAAATACGGCGGACTGGACCACGACCTGTACGCACATATGGAAGAAGTAGACCTGTGCTGGAGGCTGAAAAACGCTGGTTACAAAATTGGTTATATAGCCGGTTCAACAGTCTATCATGTTGGTGGCAGTNNATGGAAGCCCACAAAAGCTGTTTTACAACTTCCGCAACAACCTGATATTGCTCCTGAAAAACGAAAAAACAAGCCGCCTGTTATGGCTGTTCCCTCTACGTTTTGTATTGGATGGCGTGGCCGGTGTGAGACTACTGCTAACGGGCAACTTCAATGAAATGCTGACAATCGTCAAAGCGCATTTCAGCTTTTACGGCAGCTTGGGCAAGTGGCTGAAACGCCGCAGGCAACATAAGAAACAGGTAGCCCACCGCAACGAATCTGGCAGGATGAACAGCAGCATTGTGTGGCAATTCTTCGTGCTGCGCAAACGCACCTTCCCTAAGCTGAAATGGGAGCCCGATAAGCTTCAGTAAGCCATTCTTCCGCTTTACCGACTATTTCCGTCCGTTTACCGACAACTGCTCCGTTTTTACCTAATAGCGTTTCCGCGGGGCGGATAGGTTATATACTTTTGCATTAACATTTTAAAACAAACAAATATGGACCGAGTACGAAAGCGTCATATGCACCCGGGGCACCACAGAGGAGATAAGAAGTGGTTTGGATTCGCCCTGCTGATGGTGGGCCTGTTCATACTGGCGAAGAAGCTGAATTTCTTTGATATACAATGGCATGATGCATGGCCCTGGATGGTGATAGCGATAGGCATGTTTATAGCGCTGAAAAGTAAATTCAGAAATAATGCCTGGTGGATACTGACCCTGGTAGGGGTATCGCACCTGATACCTGTCTTCTATATAGGAGATGTTTCGTCGAAAACCTTGCTGGTGCCGGCGGTAATGATAGTGCTGGGGTTGGTCTTCATATTCAGGCCATCGCGAAAAAAAAAGATGTGGGACGACAGCTGTGGGAACAATGTACGTACGGTAACCAGTAGCGAAAGCACATTGAACATAGACGTGACCTTTGGCGGGCATAAAGAGATAGTAACGTCCAAAGACTTTAAAGGAGGAAATGTATCGGCTACGTTTGGCGGGGCAGAAATCAACCTGATGAATGCAGACAGTACCGAGAAAATTATCAACCTGAACATGAAAGTGGCTTTTGGTGGCGTGGAGCTGATAGTGCCATCGCACTGGCAGGTAAAAAATGAAATAAGCAATACACTGGGTAGCGTGGAGGACAACAGGAATATATACACACAGGGTGGCAGCGAAGAGCAAACGACAATAGTGCTGACGGGTAGTTGCAGCTTTGGCAGTATAGAGATAAAATCATACTAAAAGAGGACACAACAGATCAACTATATGAGACCATACGCAGCACAAATTATTTATTCAATAAAATGCGCGGGCGAGTTTACCGGCCAATATGAAGAACAATGGCGGCTGGTATTTGCCCAGGATGAAACGGGAGCGGTGACACAGGCGAAGGAGATAGGCGGGCAGGAAGCATCTATATTTGTAGACAGGCACGGCAGAACCATATGCTGGGAGCTGATAGCCATTAAAGACATTCGTGAAGTGGAACTGGGGCATGGCGCCCTGCTGACATCTACCGTAATAGATGTGACAACCATTGCCGACCCGGTGTGGGAGAATGGAGAAGCAGTAC
>DINJ01000170.1 GCA_002423665.1 Bacteroidetes bacterium UBA5543
GATAAGCCCAACGAACGGAGTTCTCATGTCAAACCTGTTATCAGGGGTGGAGGGATTATTTTTCCTATAACCGTTATCCTCTACTTCCTGCTTAACTCTATGCACTACCCCTGGTTTGCATTAGCTGTATTGGCTTCAGGGGCTGTTAGTTTTATTGACGATATCCGTAGCCAGCCCCGTAGCTTACGTTTTGGTGTACACCTGTTGGCCACGGGATTGATATTGTGCGAGTCCGGTGCATACTCGCTACCTGTATGGCTTATTGTCCCCGCATTCATATTTGTTGTGGGTATGATCAATGCCTTCAACTTTATGGATGGTATTAACGGCATTACCGGCTTTTACACCTTATCCGTGTTGTTCCCGCTTATGCTTACAGAAACAGACCTCATCAACCTGGAATTACAGGCTTTTGTAGGCCTGGCATTATTGGTATTCCTATTCTTCAATGCACGTAAAAAGGCGAAATGTTTTGCCGGAGATGTGGGCAGCGTAAGCATTGCGGTGATAGTCTGTTTTTTGCTGGTGCAGCGTATAGTGGCTACAGATGATTATAAATCCCTTGGCTTCCTGTCAGTATACGTGGTGGAAACNNATGGTGTTCCTGGCCTGGTTATTCTTTTCGCCGTACTCATCCTTCTGTATATCCTTCTCAAGGTTAACCTGCTGAAGCGGGTAAGGGCTCAGGCTTTATAACTGCCTTCCTCGTACCATTTCCCACAGCACCACTCCCATACTTACTGATATGTTCAGCGAATGTTTGCTGCCCCACTGAGGGATTTCTATACATTCATTGGCCATCTGCATTACCTCTTCGCTTACTCCGCCTACTTCATTGCCAAATACAAGGGCAATCTTTTCCCCTAAAGTAATTTTGTAATTGTCCAGCATGGTACTATCGTGTGCCTGTTCAATGGCTATTATTTTATAGCCATCATCTTTTGCGGACTGTACTGCCTCCGCTGTTGTTNNTGTATATCGCGGTGGGGTGGTTGTGGTGTATAGCCGCACAGGTACAGTGCTCCTATCCTGAAGGCATCACAGGTACGAAATGCTGAACCTACATTATGCATACTGCGTATATCGTCCAGTATTGCTATAATTGGTTGTTTTTCAGCACGTTGCATATCCTCATTACTTAGCCTGTTCAGCTCGTCCATTAACTTTTTTACAAACATCTCCCCTGTTTTCAGTTAAGCAAAGTTAGTCATTTTGACCGGGGACTCTAAAAATTCAACAACTTACAAAGGGTGCATTTTTATACTATTTCGTATCTTTGCAAACGGTATTTTTTAAAATTACAAAATCTGATGAACACGTTTCAGGAGCCCATAAATTCGTTTCAATGGCAGACACAGGAAGACGCTGACCAGGATGTCATCGTTGAATCGCTGCATAACCTTATTGTCTGGAATGATGAGGTCAATACTTTCGACCATGTCATAGATTCTCTGATGGACATTTGCGAGCACAGCCCCGAGCAGGCTGAGCAATGCGCGTTATTCATACATCACAAGGGCAAATACGGTGTAAAAAAAGGTAGTTTCGACTTTCTGAGGCCCAAGGCTGAGGCACTGATAGACAGGGGTATACAGGCCACTATTGATTATTAATACTTTTTAAAACAGCATATTCGAAGCCCGTACCATTGTGCGGGCTTTTTTTATGTCAAAATACCCCATATTTTACCCATGCCTGCATTTCATTCTACGCCCCATCCTTATTATTTTTGGTAGTTCATACAATTCTCTGATATGCGATATACACTGGTTCTGCTTGCACTATTGATTAGCCAACTTTCTTATGCTGGTAAAGGCGATAAACTCATCACCCTGGATGACCTGTACCGTAACAATATATTCAGCATGAAGTCGGTTCCCGGCTTCAATGCCATGAAAGATGGTATGCGATATTCTAAATTGGAAACAAAAGATAAAAATCAGGTTGTTAATATCTACAGCCTGGCTGATGATAGCTGGGTGGGAACAGTATTTAACAGTAGTATGGCTAAAGTTGATGGGAAAACCATACGTGTATCAGGTTATGAGTTTAGTGATGATGAAACCAAACTGCTCATTAAGTCAGAACCTGACCCGGTGTACAGGCACTCCGTTTTCTACAAAACATATGTGTACGATATTGCTAACAATAGAATGGACCTGCTGGCTGATGAAAAGGTATTGCATGCTACATTCTCACCCGATGGCTCTAAAGTAGCGTATGTACATGGCAATGACCTGCATTACAAAGACCTTGCTACTGGCAAGGTAACACATGTAACTATTGACGGAGAATGGAATTCCATTATCAATGGTAACTGCGATTGGGTATATGAGGAAGAATTTGGTTTTACCCGTGCTTTCCAGTGGTCGCCCGATGGTAAATACCTGGCGTACTACCGTTTCGACGAGCGCAAAGTGCCTGAATATACATTGCCCATATACAACGGGCTCTATCCTGAGAATTACAAATATAAATACCCCAAAGCGGGCGAACCTAATTCTATAGTGGAAATACGTATCCACAACCTGGCTGATGCATCTTCAGTTACAGTTAACACGGGCAAAGAAACCGACCAGTATATCCCGCGTATCAAGTGGACAAAAGACCCTTCGGCACTCTGTGTCTACAGGCTTAACCGCCTGCAAAACCATCTTGAACTGCTTTTGGCTGATGCACGTAGCGGCGTGTCGCAGGTGATATACACTGAAACGAATAAATATTATATAGACATCAACGATAACCTGGAATTCCTGCCAGGTGGCAACACTTTCATTTTTACCAGTGAGCGCGACAAATACAACCACCTCTATAGTTGGAACTGGAAAACCCGCGAACTGAAGGAACTTACCCCCGGTAAGTTTGATATTGACCAGATAGTAGGTATAGATACCAAACGCAAAAAGGTGTATTATACCGCTGCCGAAAATTCACCATTGGAGAGAAAGCTCTTTGCGGTAAACTGGAACGGCAGGGGTAAAGAATTACTGACACCCGAAGATGGTACCCACGCTATAACGTCTATTGAGGGACATAATTATTTTCTGGATAAATATTCCACGCTTAACGAGCCACCTATATATTATCTGCGTGACAACAACGGTAAAAAGGTGCGCATACTGGAAGATAATATCAAACTGGCGCTGAAGCTGGAGGACTATGCCTTGGGTAAACTTCAGTTCACTACATTCAAAGGTGCATACGGCGATGATTTGAACGCCTGGATGATTACACCGCCCAACTTCGATAAAAACAAAAAATACCCTGTGTTAATGTTCCAGTACAGTGGCCCCGGCTCTCAGCAGGTGCTCGACCGTTATTCTGTCAACAACTACTTCTGGCACCAGATGCTGGCACAGAAGGGCTACATCATTGTTTGTGCCGATGGTACCGGTACAGGTATGCGTGGTGAGGAGTTTAAGAAGAAAACCTACCTGCAACTGGGCAAGTTGGAAAGTGATGATCAGATAGCTGTTGCGAAAGAACTGGGTAAACTGTCATATGTGGACAAAAATCGTATAGGCATATGGGGCTGGAGCTATGGGGGCTTTATGAGCAGTACCTGCCTGTTCAAAGGTGGTGATGTATTCAAAATGGCGATTGCCGTAGCGCCTGTTTCCAACTGGCGCTACTACGACAATATTTATACCGAGCGCTATATGCGTACGCCTGCCGAAAACCCCTCAGGTTACGACAATAACGCACCTGAAAAAATGGTGAAAAACCTGCAGGGCAAATACCTGCTGATTCACGGAACTGCTGATGACAACGTGCACTTTCAGAATGCGGTAATGCTTACCGAAGCAATGATACAGGCCGATAAGGAATTTGAAAGTGAGTATTACCCTGACAAGGCGCACGGCATCAGCGGTGGTAATACCCGCTATCATCTCTTCAATAGGATGACAAACTTCATTCTTAACAATCTCTGATAATGTATCTTTGACGAATGTCCGGGATAATTAAGACGATAGAAGAATCTGCGATTGTTCAGTGGGTCATAGGTACGGCTAAGAGGATTAAGATGCCCGGTAAAGAGCGCCTGTCTCTTTACGACGTTAGTTGGTTTTTCTTTAAAGAACTGGGTAATAATAAGCTGTTTGAAAACTGTGCCGCGGTTACATACAACTTTGTCATGGCGTTGCCGCCAACATTGCTGGTCCTGTTTTCACTGGTGCCTTCCCTGCCGTTAAAGGGGGTACAGGATACCATTTTAAATACCCTGCACATAGTAGCCCGCGACCCTGCATTGTACAACAGCATCAGCACTGTTATTATCGACTTTATGAACAATGGCAGGGGAGAGGTCTTATCATTTGGTATCATATTTACTTTGTTCTTTGCTTCTAATGGTATGATGGGCCTCATCAGGAGTTTTGAACGCCAGCACTTATCTGTATATATACATAAATCAGAATTGGCGCAACGTTGGAAAGCAATCAAACTTACCGTGCTGTTGTTGGTCATAGCAGTGTTAAGTATTATAGTCCTCATAATACAAAGCCAGGCCGTCAACGACATCCTCATTCTCATATTTAATGACCTTTGGGTAGTGAAGCTAACTAGTATCCTGGTTGTTATTATGATATTGTTTACCGGTATCTCCGTTATATACAGGTATGGCCCCTCCCTTACCAACAGGGTCCGCTTTTTTTCACCCGGTGCTATTATGGCCACCACTTTGTCAGTGGTAGCGTCTACAATATTCTTCTTCCTGGCGGATAATTTTATCAGGTACAATGAGATTTACGGTTCCATCGGCACGCTTATGGCATTTATGGTCTGGATTTGGCTCAATATATTCATAATACTCGTTGGCTACGATTTGAACGTAAGTGTGATGATGGTGAAAAAAACATACAGGGAAGCNNGAACAGTAAGTAGTGTTTTGTTTACTTTTTTGCTAGCTACCTCCCTAGGTTGTGGTGACAATGCTGTGCCTTCCAAAGTTGTATTTACAGAGCATGTGGCGCCCATCCTATATCAGAATTGTACGGTTTGCCACCGTCCCGATGGTATCGGCCATTTTGATTTGATTACTTATGAAGATGCAAAGCGTTATGCATCCGGCATTGCATTTAGTGTACGTGAAAAGATAATGCCTCCCTGGCCTGCCGACCCACATTATACTGAGTTCGTAGGACAAAAGGTATTGACCGAAAGAGAAATCAGGATATTGGAAAAATGGGTAGAGGACNNAATGGTCTGGAGCAGGGTTCAGCAGATAAAATGCCACCGCTCCCATCATTTCCGTCAGGTTCATTGGTGGGTGTGCCCGATGTACGTATACCAGTACAGCCTGTATACCTGGATGCAAACAGCTCAGATAAATTTCTGATAGTTAAAGTTCCCTTCCAATTACCTGCTGATACTTACGCAGCGTTGGTTGAATTTGTACCTGGAAAAAACAATGTTGTACACCATGTCAATGGTGATATGGTGAAGTATGAATACAGCAAGAAACAGGACGTATTTGAAGGCGAAAGAGTTACAGATATGGTGCTGGACAGTACCATTAAACTGGCTTTTGAGAAACTTGGCTTGCCTAACGATGACGGTACATATCCCGTATTGCAAAAGTCCGTCGTCAATTACCTGCCCGGCACTTACGGACAGATGTACCCAGAGGGTATCGGTGGTTACTCAATTCCGCGCAAGGGGGCTTTTCTGCTGAACGACCTGCACTATGGTTTTACCACCGATGAAGCGATATGGGATAGCTCTTACATCAATATCTTCTACGCTAAAACTAAACCCGGACGCCCTGTTCAGGAATTTCAGATGGGTACTTTAGGTGTCTCCCCCGTCATGCCCGACTTGGTAATACAGCCCAACACTGTTAAGAAGGTGCATACCAAACTGACTATACCCGAGGACATTTCTATACTCACTGTCAACCCGCATATGCACTTGCTGGGCAAAAGTTTTATTGCCTATGCCGTCAAGCCCGATGGAGATTCCATCCGTCTGATATCTATTCCCAAGTGGGACTTCCACTGGCAGTATTTCTATACCTTCAAAAAGATGGTAAAGATACCTGCCGGCAGCATCATTATTGCCGAGGGGGTGTATGATAATACACGCAAAAACCTCAACAACCCATATAGTCCGCCCCGCTTGGTGAGGGATAATGATGGTAGCATGCGCGCTACCGACGAAATGTTCCAGTTTATTATTACCTACTTGATGTATAAGGAGGGAGATGAAAATATAAGCCTTGATAAGAGCATCGAATAAAAAAATTGGCTGTTTACCCCGCTTTCCTGAAATTTATACATCATAAAACATTTATCATGAAGAAGTTTGTAACAATGATGGCAATGTTTGCCCTATGCGGAAATCTCCTGGCCCAGAATAATATTACCAGTATAGAAATAGGATCAGAAATACCTATGGCTGATTTGAAAATGCAGACGGCCGATAAAAAACAAGTGTCGCTCAATGACATTAAAACAAACGGTGGGCTGCTGATCATGTTCTCCTGCAATACCTGCCCGATAGTTATCAAAAGCCAGGCTCGTACTAAAGAAATGCTGGCGTATGCAGCTGAGAAAGGTTTTGGTGTAGCTGTTGTCAACTCAAGTGAGGCAAAACGTGATGATGCAGAGTCGCAAAAGGCCATGGCTAAATATGCCAAAGAGCAGGGGTATAAAGCCCCGTACCTGGTGGATGCAGGCTCAAAACTGGCCGATGCATTCGGTGCGGCAAGAACTCCGGAAGTATTTCTTTTTGATGGTAATGGAATGCTGATGTATAAAGGCGCTATGGAAGATAATCCTGCCAGCCCGGCTGAATCTACACAGTTGTACCTGAAGAATGCCATAGAGCAGGTGTTAGTTGGAATGGTGCCGGATCCGTCCAGTACCAAATCAATTGGTTGTGGTATAAAACGAATTTTATAAATTTGCTGTATATAAGGAGCGGATTTCCCGCCGACAAAAATAAAAGAGATGAGATATCTGTTGTTATGCGCGCTTGCAATTATCAGTTTCAGTTCCTGCAAAAAGGACTGGGCCTGCGAGTGCACCAATACGGAAACCCAGGAAAAACACGTGGCAAAGTATTTTGCTCAGACTACCAAAGGTGAAGCTCGCTCACTGTGCAATCTGTACAATGACGAAAATACCCGCTGCGAAGTGGAACGTAACTAAAAACAATTTTTATAAAAATTAAAAGGGCTGCTCTTGCGAGACAGCCCTTTTTCGTATGATTTGAAGCACGGATTACTCAGCGCTCACTTTACCTTTTGATTTTGCTACCACTTCTTCTTCTATGTTCCTTGGTGCAGGAGCGTAGTGGCTGAATTCCATCACTGATGTAGCACGGCCAGAAGACAGTGAANNCTTTAGCCTTGATAACCTGCAGATTGTTACGGCTGTCCATACCTTCCAGCATCGCGCGGCGGCGGTTCAGGTCACCTGTTACATCACCCATGTACTGGTCAGGCGTTACCACCTCTACCTTCATGATTGGCTCCAGTATGATCGGCTTAGCCTTGCGACCTGCTTCACGGAAACCGGACTTAGCACACAATTCAAATGACATTGAGTCAGAATCCACCTGGTGGAATGAACCATCGAATATACGTACACGCAGGTTGTCAACAGGGAAGNNNNGCCAGTACACCTGTACTCATAGATGTTTCAAAACCTTTCTGTATCGCAGGTATAAATTCGCGGGGGATAGAACCACCAAAGATGTCGTTAACGAACTGGTAGTTGCCTTTGCCTTCTTTCAGGAATTCTTCATCAGCAGGGCCGATTTCGAATTGGATATCAGCGAACTTACCACGGCCACCCGTTTGTTTCTTATACGTTTCACGGTGAGAGATCATCATTGTGAATGCCTCTTTATATGCCACCTGTGGAGCGCCCTGGTTAATTTCAACCTTGAACTCACGACGCATACGGTCAACGATGATTTCCAGGTGCAATTCACCCATACCGCTCAGGATAGTCTGTCCGGTATCTTCGTCAGACTTAACACGCAATGTAGGATCTTCTTCAACAAGTTTGGCAATTGCCATACCCATCTTATCAACGTC
>DINJ01000233.1:0-2427 GCA_002423665.1 Bacteroidetes bacterium UBA5543
GGTATTTCGCAGGTGGAGATACGCGGCGAGGTAGTGATACATAAAAAAGTATTTGCGGAATATAATGAACAGCGTGCAGCACAAGGGTTAGCGCCATTGGCCAATCCCCGCAATGCTGCATCGGGCACGCTGCGCATACTGGACCCGCAGGAAGTGCGCAGGCGCAAATTGAGTGCCATAGTATATCATATCAGTGATTATACACTAACAGGTGAACGGCCTGCCGGGCTCGATTCGCATTACGGCTCATTGGAGTGGTTGTATAATCTTGGTTTCCCTACACCCGTCAAAGAAATGAAGGTGTTCAAAACCATTGATGATGTCATTCAGTTTTGCGACGAGTTTGAAACAAAGCGTGATGATCTGCCTTTTGAAGTGGATGGACTGGTAGTGAAAGTGAACAGCTTTGAGATGCAGGACAAGATGGGTATGACATCGCACCATCCCCGCTGGGCTGTCGCTTATAAGTTCAAAGCAAGGCAGGCTACCAGTAAGCTACTACGGGTCGAGTTCCAGGTGGGGCGTACGGGTTCTATTACACCCGTGGCGAAAATAGAACCCGTACATATAGGTGGTGTTACCGTTACATCTATCTCCCTCTTTAACGAAGACGTAGTACGCGAAAAAGACCTGCACATAGGCGATACGGTATTAGTGGAGCGTGCCGGAGATGTGATACCATATATAGTGAAGCCATTGGCGGAGCTACGTACAGGTAATGAACAGAAAATAGAATTCCCCACACAATGCCCGGTATGTAATGGCGAACTGGAAAAACCTGAGGGTGAAGCCGTGTGGCGTTGTGCCAATATCAACTGCCCTGCGCAGGTGGTGGAGCGTATCATACACTTCGCCAGCAAAGATGCTATGGATATACGCAACCTGGGAGATTCCAACATTCGCAAGTTTTATGAGCTGGGCATGTTGAATGACATCCCCGGTGTATATGCAATAGATTGGGATAAGGTGCTGCAACTGGAAGGCTTTAAAGAAAAATCTGTCAACAACCTGAAAGCTGCCATAGAGACCTCAAAACAACAACCGCTTAACCGTGTCATATTCGGGTTGGGCATTCGTTATGTAGGCGAAACAACAGCCAAAACATTGGCCAATGCCGTTACGCATATAAAAGACCTGTACGACTGGAATGAAGAGAAGTTGATATCATTGGAAGATGTGGGGCCTAAAGTTGCTTCATCGGTGGTAGCATTCTTCCACAATCATGAAAACAGGCAAATGCTGGATAAACTGGAGGAGGCTGGCGTAAACCTGGTGAACACCCATTCAGGCAACAAGCAATCAGGCGGAGAGTTATCCGGCAAAACATTCTTGTTTANNGGCACGCTCACACAGTTCAAGCGTAGCGAAGCGGAGCAGATGGTAGAAGACAAAGGAGGTTCTATACTCAGCGGTGTCAGCAGTAAGCTCAACTACCTGGTAGTGGGTGCCGATGCAGGCTCCAAGCTGGAAAAAGCTAAAAAGCTGGGAACGGTGACTATACTTACCGAAGAAGAGTTTTTAGAAATGATTCAATAAAAAAAGAGGGGTAAGAACCCCTCTTTTTTTATAATATCTGTCCGTGTTTCAGGGCTTCCAGTTCTCGCTCCAGGTAAGCTATGCGGTCTTTCAACTCAATTTCTTTCTGCACCCAGGGGGTCAGGTCTTTAGTAATTTTCACGTAGTTGTGCACCACGCCATCTTTATCNNACGTGCGCCCAGAAACGGCTGCCATCTTTTTTCATGCGCCAGCCCTGGTGTTCTGCACGTCCGTCCCTGGCAGCTTTCAGCAACAGCGAATCAGGTAACATTTCTTTTCTGTCTTCAGGGAAATAAAAAATACTGAAGTGTTTGCCGATAATATCTTCACGGGTATAGCCCTTGATTTTTTCACATCCAGGGTTCCAGTCTACAATCAAGCCATTTTCATCCAGCATGGTAATGGCGTAATCTGTCACTTCGGTAATAAAAATCTGGTAGATATTCCGCAGCTTTTCCGATTTGAGGGCCATTTCCTGCAAATCAAACTCGTAGTCGCTGATGACCTTCTCCGCTGCCAGCCTTTCTGACAGGTCGCGTGTAATGTGCAGGTAACCTATTTCCTTGTTTTCTTCATCATGTATTACTTTGATGGTAATACTGGCCCAGAATTTATCTTCATCTTTACCTACACACCAGCCTTCAAATTGGGTACGGCCTTCAGCACGGGCCTCATCCAGCACTTTTGCCGGCAATCCGCTCTGCCTGTCTTCAGTAGTATAAAAAATTTCGAAGTGCTTGCCCTTTACTTCGTTTTCTGTATATCCTTTGATTTTTTCAGCCCCACTGTTCCATGCTACTACCTTGCCTTCAGCATTTAGCAATATCAGGGCATAATCCTCCAGGTCCATCAATACCTGTTCAATAATCCTGTTTTCCATAAAAACTCTC
>DINJ01000233.1:2439-12978 GCA_002423665.1 Bacteroidetes bacterium UBA5543
AATATTTTCAGTCCATTAATTTATACTTTGCTTATTTACATGGGCTTACCCTAAGATAAGAACAGTTTTTCGCATTCTGTTTACTTTCTCTCTTAAATTTATGAAAAATCTTAAACAAGAATANNCCCCCGCCTCATCAGGGAAGAAAAATACGAGGAAGCACTGTCTGTTGCCCGCCAACAGGTGGAAAGTGGCGCACAGGTGCTGGATATAAATATGGACGATGCCCTGCTGGACGGGGTAAAGGTGATGACCAGGTTTGTTAACCTGCTGCAGGCAGAGCCGGATATAGCCAAAATCCCCATCATGCTTGATTCTTCAAAGTTTGAAATCATACATGCCGGGCTGAAGTGCATACAGGGTAAATGTATCGTTAACTCCATATCGCTGAAGGAAGGGGAAGAGAAATTTATAGAACAGGCGCGTATCTGCAAAAACTTTGGTGCATCGGTAGTGGTGATGGCTTTTGATGAGCAGGGCCAGGCCGACAACCTGCAGCGCCGCGTAGATATTTGTGAACGTGCCTACAATATCCTGACAACACAGGTTGGCTTTCACCCCGAGGATATCATATTCGACCCCAACATATTTGCAGTAGCTACAGGTATAGAAGAGCATAATGGTTATGCACNNGCCGTTGGTAAAAGTGAGCGGGGGAGTTAGTAACGTATCCTTCTCCTTCAGGGGCAATGATGTGGTACGCGAGGCCATGCATAGTGTATTTCTCTATCACGCCATCAGGGCGGGTATGGATATGGGTATAGTAAACGCCGGCCAGCTACAGATATATGATGAGATAGAGCCCGAACTGAAACAATTGTGCGAAGACGTAATACTCAATCGTAACGATGAGGCTACTGAGCGACTGATTACTTTCGCAGAGACTGTAAAAGCCAAAGATAAGCAGGAGAAGAAAACTGACGAGTGGCGTAATGCCCCCGTAGAGGAGCGTTTGAAACACTCGTTGGTACACGGAATTACAGATTATATAGACGGTGATACTGAAGAAGCCAGGCAAAAATACCCGAAACCGCTGGATGTGATAGAAGGCCCGTTAATGGCCGGTATGAATGTAGTGGGCGATTTGTTTGGCAGCGGTAAAATGTTTCTGCCGCAGGTGGTAAAGAGCGCACGCGTGATGAAAAAGAGCGTGGCCTACCTGTTCCCGTACATTGAAGAAGAAAAGAAGAATAACCCCGCGGCACAGCAAGGCGGTGCTGCTAAGATACTCATGGCCACTGTTAAAGGTGATGTGCACGATATTGGCAAGAATATAGTAGGCGTGGTGCTGGGCTGTAACGGCTATGACGTGATAGACCTGGGGGTAATGGTGCCCGCCGATAAGATTTTGGACACAGCTGAAAAAGAACAGGTGGACATTATAGGCCTCAGCGGATTGATAACCCCGTCGCTGGACGAAATGGTGCATGTGGCCAAAGAGATGAAGCGCCGTAACATGAAACAACCTTTGCTGATTGGCGGGGCTACTACTTCGCGCACGCATACCGCGGTGAAGATTGCGGAACACTACGAACATGGCGTAGTGCACGTGCTGGATGCCAGCCGTAGTGTTACGGTGGCGGGTAGCCTACTCAGCAAAGAAAATAAACAACCATTCCTGGAGGGTATTAACCGGGAATATGACAAGCTGCGTACCGACTTCGCCAATAAGCAAACTGTAAAACAATATGTGCCTTTCAGCGAAGCGCAACATAACCCCGTGCAAATAGATTGGGATAATTACACCCCACCTACCCCAACATTCACCGGCACGAAGGTGTTTGCAGATTACGACCTGGCAGAAATAAGGCGGTATATAGACTGGGGGCCATTCTTTATAGCATGGGAAATGAAAGGGAAATTCCCCGACATACTTACCGATGCACATGCGGGCACGGAAGCTACCAAGCTATATAACGATGCTAATGCCATGCTCGACAAGATTATTGCAGAGCAGTGGCTGACAGCAAAAGGTGTGATTGGCTTTTGGCAGGCTCATAAAATAGCACCCGACACGATAGAACTGAAAGATGAGAAGGGGCATGAATTATGCTTCCTGGAATCGCTGAGGCAGCAACAGAAAAAAGCCGCGGGCCAGCCGCATTTCTCATTGTCCGACTTCATCAAACCCGCTGAAAAAGGGACTGACTATATAGGTGCGTTTGCGGTAAGCATACACGGCATAGAGCCACACCTCAAGCGTTTTATTGACAATCATGACGACTATAATAAAATAATGCTGCAGGCTATGGCCGACAGGCTGGCAGAAGCTTTTGCAGAAGTACTGCATAAACGCACCCGTACTGAATTCTGGGGTTATGCTCAGGATGAAAACATATCGAATGAAGATATGATCAGGGAAAAATACCAGGGCATACGTCCTGCGCCCGGTTATCCCGCCTGCCCCGACCATACTGAGAAATACAAATTGTTCGACCTGCTGAATGCCACTGAAAATGCGGGCATACAACTTACTGAATCATTGGCCATGTATCCCGGGGCATCTGTATGCGGCTGGTATTTCAGCCACCCGCAAAGCACCTACTTTGGTATTGGTAAAATACAGGAAGACCAGTTGCAGGACTACGCCCACCGAAAAGGCATGAGTATAGAGGAAGCTACTAAATGGCTGTCCCCCGTTTTGGAAGGTTAATAAATATTTATGAGCGAGACAGAAATAGTAATGAACAGGGGTGTTGAGTCAAAACCATTAAGGGCTATCGCAACGATGGCGTCTTACCTTCTTCACCCGGTATTCTTACCCATTATTATGACATGGGTGATATATATGATAACACCTATGAGCTTTGTACAGTACGAAGGCAAGTTATCACTGGTGTTTATACAGATAGGCGTTGCTACTATCTTCTTTCCGCTACTGGTAGTAGCACTGCTTAAGGGCCTGGGATTCATCAACAGTATATTTATGCGTACGCAAAAGGAGCGTATCATACCGTTACTGGCAACAATGATGTGCTACTGGTGGATAAGCCATGTGTTTAAAAACCTGGATGCGCCGCTTGTATTGCAGGTATTATTACGCGGTGCTTACTGGAGTATCATTGTACTGTTTTTATGCAGTATCTTTTTCAAAATCAGCATGCATACTATGGCTGCAGGTGGCATGCTGGGTATGCTCATTGTACTCATGATTCTGTCGCCGGTCAGCATGACAGTGCCATTGATAGCCGGGATACTGATAGCGGGCGCCAGTGGCACAGCGCGAATGTTGCTGGGTGCGCATACGCAGTTTGAAATATGGACAGGTTATATACTGGGCATATTGGTGATGCTGGCGGCATATTGGTACCTGGTGTAGTTAGTATTCAATAGTTGTTTGCTCAACTATGTCGTGTACTTTTTTATCCAGCTCTTTTGCAGCTTCTTCTATCATCATCAGCTTTTCTTTATCCGCTTTATAGCCATCGTTTCTTATTATATCTACCAACCCCATGATAGATGTCAGCGGCTGCCTGATGTCGTGAGATTGCATATGGGCGATGTTTCTCAGTGATTCATTTTTTTCCTCCAATACCTTCAGGTTGTCCTGTAGTATTTTCTGGCTTAGTTCCAGTTGCATCAGGAAGGTTACCTGGCGGGCCATTACAGCCAGGGCTTTTTGCTGCATCTTGTTTATATTATTCGGTTTAGCATCAAAGAGGCATAAGCTACCTAACCTGATACCGCCTTTTATTGTCAACGGAGCACCTGCGTAAAAACGTACATGTGGGGGCTCCTGTACCAGCGGGTTATTGTCAAAACGCCTGTCTTCCAGTGTATCCGGTATTATTGTCAGTCCATCACTTTGTATGGTGTATTGACAGAAAGACGTTTCTCTGGGCATTGCAGGGGCGTCTATGCCTGTACGCACTTTTACCCAGTTCACATCCTTGTCCAATAATGTTATCAGTGCCACCGGCGTGCCGCACAATTCTGCGGCAAGGTTCACAATATCCTGGAATTCTGTTGCCTGGTCGTAATCTAATCCCAGGAACTTATGCACTGCCTCGAGGCGTATTATTTCTTGCTGCTGACTCATTGATGTTTGTTTTATGTACCGGCAAACATCATATTACGTAAAACTCAGGGTAAAGGTTCATTTGCAAGGGAAAATAGTTTACTACCAACCACTCAACCAGGGAACTCTTTGTGATATGGTGGAGTACATGCCTTCAGGAACATCCTGGAGTTGTACAGGCAGTTGCACCAGGCTGGTTACTTTACCATCTTTTACCTGCCAGTGTGCGGACTTTCCTTTCGGGTTATCATGCAATACCATTACAGGTGTACCATTTCTTACCAACCTACCCTTTTCATGCTGCCATTCGTTGGCCCAGTAATAATTCCATATTGCATCTGCCAATGACATCCTGACACAACCGTGTGATGCCGGCCTGCCTATGGGTAAAGCGTACTGGTGTACATGTACCCCCCATTTAGACTGGAAGTTGAACACATAATACATTTCCCACACCTCACCGGGTGGTGCCGCATTTGAAAAGCGGTGCTCATCCTTCCAATTGAAATTGTACCGGCCAGGTGGTGTTAGTTCATTATCCTTACNNCGATAATTAATAGCTTGGGAACGGTATCAGCAGCAGAGTACACAAAGGGATATGGACTATATGATTTGAAATCCCGCGGAAATGAGTCCGGGATTAATAACGTCATGCCATTTTTGAAATTATCACCGGTTACGCGGTTGCTCATCTCTACTATATAGCGTTTCATCTCTTTATGATAGCCGGGCAATGAATCAATATGCGACAGGAATTCTCCCCAATTCCCTAGTTTATTGCCATCAACATGGTCTTTATATTCATATAAATGCCATGTCGATTTATTTAGGACATTTATATTTGTAACTTGTCCATTTATAAGGTCGTACACCTTTTCCTGGTCTACATAACCCTGCCCGTTTGCACCAATAAATGCCATCCAACCTATGATGGTTGATAATAATTGCCTCATCAGCCTTAGTTCAAATTCCATCCAATATTAGTTCAAAGATTGGTTTACCTGCATGATTTCTATCAGTTTACAGTTATAAACCTGGTTTCTTTTGCTTCGTAACATATGAAAATATCCTATTCGTATTGATTTTATTAACTATTAGTTATTCGGCCAAAATATAAATTTGATATAAATATGTAGATGTGTTTTGTGATAATTTTTAACTAAATTGCCAATGGTTAGTTAAAGCACAGTGATTTTGGCAGGTTTTTTGCAGTATTAAATCTTGCTAAAAGGAGCTGAAGGTTTTGCCGATGGAGAATTTTTACAAAAGAGTTTTGATTACCATACTGTGCATGTTCTCTGTATCTGCTATTGTGCAGGCACAGGAGCCATTGCAGGAAGTGGTACAATATATAAGGGGTGGTAATGTTACCGGCCTTGCCAAATATTTGGATAAAACGGTTGATATCAATATTAACAACAACCAGGCGAGTTATAGTTCCTCTCAAGCTGAAATAATACTTAAAGATTTCTTCAGTAAAAACGTTGTCAGAGAATTTAATGTAGCACAAGGCGGCAATTCAGGTACCAGCGCTCAATATGCTATAGGAGATCTACATACTTCGTCGGGTATGTACCAGTTGTATGTCGTCATCAAGATGAATGACAACAAGTTTTTGATTAAGCAGCTTCGCTTCGAAAAAATAGATAAGAAACCTGCGCAGTAGGATTCAACTTACCTTAGTTTCCCCAGATAATAATTCACCAATACCATGAGATTTGTAGCAGGCAGCACCCAAAAAACGCGTGTTTGCAGCCGCTCCAACACATTTGCAAAAGAGGCCGTTACAAAAGCATTGCATATAATATACAGCAGCATTGCAATATAGATATGAATGAAATTCTGAGATAACCTTCCCCGTACAAATAAGAACCCCACCCAAAGCAAAGACAGAGCCAGAACAGAAACCTGTAAATATATCCAATAGCTGTTGTCTATCCTGTTTTCTTGTTGCCTTGCCTCACTAAATTGTGATATTTCATTCGGGAGATGTTTATCAATATATAAGTATGGTACAGAACCGGGACCTAAACTTTGTTCTGACGCCGCAATATTTAAAAACTGTAACTGTTGCCATGTATCGAGCAATGCTGCCTTTATGAAATGCACCGAGTAAGCCGGAGTAGTAAATATGTCATTTATGATTGCATTATGCTCGGCCGCGCTGCTATCCCAGCCACCGACTTTTTGAAACGGGCCATGTTCGTCCCATATATACTCGTATGCCTTTTGTGGTAGTTGATCTTTGCAGACACAAAGTCTTAAGTCTTGTTCAGCACATTGTTCATCCAGGTATTTTTTCATAGTGCCTGTTTCTACCAGCTTGCCCGCCATATATACATGTGAACCCGGAGACAATGTAAAACCTAACCCGTGTGTGTAGTTGACAATGCATATAAGCAACCAACATGCAGCAGCAATACCACCTACATTCAGCAACTTTCGTCTTTTATCCCGTTGCTTTGACAATTGCAGGTATAACAACATGAGCATACAGAATACGGGCACAATAAGGAAATGTGAGTTGTGTACCAATAATGACACCACAATTATACCGATATAAAAAACTCTCCATAGGCCATTTGCTTTATCATCGTACAAATACAAAAGTATGGCCAACAAAAGAATGCCGGCAAAAACATCTGGCATGATATAAGCAGCAATAAAGGGGACACCGGTAGCGATAGCTACAATTGTTGTTGCAGACAAATACCAAATCGGCTTTGCATCCGTCAGGCGCGCAAGCATTACATAATATCGCCATAACAATACCGCTACCAATGCACACTGAAAAAAAACAGGGAACCATAAGCTGCTCAAACCGACAAACTGTAAATACCTGAGTCCGGTAAATGCGAGCCATACAGAATAAAATGGTGACCTATNNTGGGGTAACCATTATAGAGTGCATACCACATCAATAACAGTGATGCTATTATGACAGAGAGAATGCTATATACACGCTTGTTCATATGCGTAAAGAGCTCATGCACTAAAATAGTTAAATAATGCAGCTTTGCCTGAATAAGGTTAACTTTACCGTCCGCTGAATTTTTCTGATGAAGATAAAATCTCTATTGGCAAAACCATATGCTTCGCTGGTACATAACCGTATCAGGAAGGAGATGGGAATGGCTGTAGCACACCAGGAAGCTATTATGCAATACCTGCTGAAGAACGCTGCAAAAACCACATTCGGACAAGAGCACAGGTTTGCCGATATACGTAGCTACGACGAATACAAAGCCGCCATCCCCGTGCGGGACTATGAAGCCATCGGCACGTATATAGAGAAGATAAAAGAGGGGCAGCAAAATGTATTGTGGAAAGGCAAGCCCATGTACTTCGCCAAAACATCAGGCACTACAAGTGGCACCAAGTACATTCCCATATCCAAAGACTCGATACACAACCATATAGACACAGCCAAGAACGCCCTGCTGTGCTATATGGTGGAGAGCGGCAATACCAACTTTGCGGATGGGAAGATGATATTCCTGTCAGGGTCGCCGGTGCTGGAGCGGATAGCGGGCATACCTACGNNGGGCTACCTGCGCGGCAACCAGCTACCCTCATTCGAAACCAACTGCATAGACGACTGGGAAACGAAGCTGGGCAAGATAGTAGAAGAGACCATCAACAAAGATATGCGCCTGATAAGCGGCATACCACCCTGGGTGCAGATGTACTTCGACTGGCTGCTGGAGAAGAGCGGCAAATCTTCTATTAAATCCCTGTTCCCCAACCTGCAGGTAATAGTGCAGGGCGGCGTGAACTTTGAACCTTACAAAGCCAAGATGCTGCAAAGCCTGGGCGAGCATGTGGACATGCTGGAGACATTTCCCGCATCAGAAGGATTCTTCGCCTACCAGGATACACTGGATGAGGAAGGACTGCTGTTGAACACCAACTCCGGCATCTTCTTCGAGTTTGTACCCGCCACGGAGATTTTCAACGACAACCCTACACGACTGACATTGAAAGATGTGCAGGTAGGCGAGAACTACGCGCTCATCATCAACAGCAATGCCGGGCTGTGGGGCTACAACATAGGCGACACTGTTCGCTTTGTGAGTACCGACCCGTACAGGCTGGTAGTATCAGGGCGTACCAAACATTTTATCTCCGCCTTTGGCGAGCATGTGATAGGCGAAGAAGTAGAATACGCCATGCTGCAAGCTGCTAAAGAACATGATGCACATATCATCGAATTCACCGTAGCGCCGATGGTGCAGGCTACCGATGGACTGCCTTACCACGAATGGTTTGTAGAGTTTGAGCATGTACCCGAAGATATGCAGGCTTTCTCACGAAGCATTGACAACCACCTGCGCAGCAAGAACAGCTACTACGATGATCTTATCGGCGGCAGTATATTACAACCCCTTAAGATNNACATGAAGTCTCAAGGCAAGCTGGGCGGACAGAACAAAGTACCCCGCCTGGGCAACGACCGCAAGATAGCCGATGCACTGGCACAATGGAAACTTTAATGTACGTTATTAGTTAGCCGGCCTCCTCAACTGCGCCTGATAGTCTGTTGGTTTCTCCAACAGTGCCAGAGCTTTGTCCATTTGCGCATCATCTTTCAGGCCATGCTCGGCGCGGCCACGCATGTAGTAGTAGCGCGATACTATTTCGCTCTCCAATATCTGTGAGATATCCTTACGGTGTTTTTCCAGGTCCTGTTTTTTATCCCTTTTCAGTTTTGCGGCCAGGTCTTTATACTGGCTTTCTATATCGGCAAAATACTTTTCGCGCACAGCCGCACTCTTCAAAGAGTCGAGGCGGATTTCTGTTTCTGACTTATAGGTATAATCTTTCTTCGTTACCCAGTCAGCAAATTCTTTATAAGTATTATCGTCGATAGAGAACTGGCCTGCAGGTGGTATGGTCTTGTTCTTTTTTGCATACATGGTAGCATAATCAAAGAAATAACCCTTGACATAGAGCGTGATAGCCAGCTTGCCGGGAGGCGCGTCTTCCACTTTTACATCCGGCTCTACACCGCCACTGCCCAGTACCTTGCGGCCTGCCAGTGTTTTATATTCTTTCCTCAGCGAATCGGGAACAGTACCCGCACTACCGTCTTCGTTTCGGTGGGCGTAGTCCAGTGTTTGGATGCACCTGCCACTTGGCGTATAATATTTAGCTGTTGTCAGCTTGAGGCGGGCGTTGTAGCCCAGGTTGCGGGTTNNGGGTTGTTTGCACCAGGCCCTTACCATAAGACCGCTCGCCTACCACCACTGCACGATCCAGGTCTTGCAATGTACCGGCTACAATTTCAGAGGCAGAAGCAGAACCACCGTTGATGAGAACTGTAACCGGTATCTTGGTATCCCAGGGTTGCGATGTTGTTTTGAAATCGTGTTCCCATTCTTTTACCCTGCCCTTAGTGCTTACTACCAATTGGCCTTTGTCTATAAACAGGTTGCAGATGGATACAGCCTCGTCCAGCAATCCGCCGGGGTTGCTGCGCAGGTCCAGCACTACACCGCCCAAGTTGGGCTGGACTTTTTTCAGGCTGTCGAGTTGGGCTTTAACTAACCTGCTGCAATGCGGGGTAAACTGAGTGAGCTTGACATAGGCAATATCTTTCTTAGCGCCGAAAAGGCTGGAATAGGGTACACTGGAGAGTTCTATCTCGCTGCGCACGATGGTCTTTTCTTCTACATTGCCCGTGAACACGTCTTTTACTTTCATGGCTACCTGCGTGCCGGGGGAGCCTTTGAGCAATACGCTTATTTCGTCTATCTCCCTACCCGCCACTTCTTTACCGGCAATGGTTATTACCTCATCGCCCGGGTGCAGACCTGCTTTGTCGGCGGGGCTGCCCTCGTGTATATCGCCTACAAATACTTTATCCTCGGCCTTGCGCATATTAGCGCCAATACCGCCGTACCTGCCCGTTGTCTGAAATTCGTATTCCTCAATATCCGACTCGGTAATATAATTGGTATAGGGGTCGAGGGTCTGCAGCATTTCGTCTATGCCGGTTTTGATGAGTTTGCCGGGCTCTATGGGGTCCACGTAAAAGGTGTTCAGTTCCTTCAGCACATTGTTGAATATGTCGAGGTTTTTAGACACTTCGAAATAAGAATCGGTGCGGGAGGCCTGTATAGATATGAAGCATATCGTAGCCAGCAGGAAACCCGCTGCTACTCCCCTGAACTTATATATTTTATCTTTTATTCTCTTAAACATGTTCATACCNNGGTTCATATACAATAATACCAACCTGAAAACTACGAAAATATTGTCAAGCATGAGTCGTGAGTCGAAAGTCATGAGTCATAAGCTTTTCTTAATAGTGTTGCCAAATGGTTGCCATATTCTGTGCTTTTTTCGCAGGCGGGGGGACAAGTGTTGCCAAAGGGTTGCCTATTCTGTGTCTTTTTTGCGGCACGAACAAATTGTTCCATTTTGTTGCCGAATTTTTGAACATACTGCGTGGGAACAAAATGGACGTGATTGATAGCCCGATAGTGAGCAAAATTGTTCTCCGGTACGTACAGGATTCC
>DINJ01000233.1:13012-29707 GCA_002423665.1 Bacteroidetes bacterium UBA5543
ATAAAATTGCCTGGCGGGTTGGTATCGTTGATATTGGGGGGGGGCGGCGGGTTGCATGCATGGTGATTTTGTGCCGTGTTGCAGGCAGGTTTTATAACATCAAATATACGAAATATTATGTGTATTAGTCATTAAAATAATGTAGCGTTCCTGCACTGTAAAGCGATATACATTGACTCATGTGTTGTGTGTTAGCAAGAGTGTTCACCCCATACCGGCGGGGCAGTCAGCCTCTATGTTTATGTCACAAGGCTTTTACAAAAGGCAGGCAGACATTTTATATATTATCCTTAACTTTAAGATACCATGATGAGGGTACTGACTATATTATGCCTGTTGCTGACGGTGCAGCTTGCCGCTAAGGAAACAGGCAACTACCATAGCTGGGCGGAGGCGCTGGCGCACAAGAACGATGTGCGCCGTATCAAAATCACTTTCCAGAGCCAGGATACTATACCTGATATCCTGGACCAGTTTCCTAAACTGGAAGAACTGAACCTGAACAACAATGCTATTACAAAATTGCCCCCATCGCTATATCGCTGTAAAAAGCTGAAGGTGCTGGAGCTCTATCGAAATCAACTGGGCCATGTGCCGGAAGAGCTGTGCAATATGCTGCAGCTGGAGGAACTGAGCCTTGGGTATAATAATATACAAGTGGTACCCAGCTGCATAGGCAAGCTGGTAAACCTTAAAAAACTGAGCCTGGCAGGCAACGAGCTGCAACAACTTCCGCCTGATATAGGCAAGCTGCAAAGGCTAACAGCCCTGCGGGTGAACAGTAACAGGTTGAAGCAACTGCCGCGCGAATTAACAAGGCTGAAGAAACTGGAAGTGCTGGACGTGGGTAACAATTACCTGGAAAGGTTGCCGGAAAATATCGGTGACCTGTCGGCACTACGGTTTTTATTTATCAACCGCAACCTGCTGACAGAAATACCTGAATCGGTAGCCAAACTGGAGAACCTGCAGGAGCTGGATGCTGTGCGTAGCGGCGTAATGCAACTTACCAATGCTTTTTCGAATATATGGAGCCTGGAGCACGTGTATATAGACGAACGCACTATACCATTTTACCAAAACCCGCGTTTTATGTGGCGACAGCAGATAATAGTGGTAGGCAGAGAAGGCAACCTGTACAGGCCGACACAGAATTAAAAAAAATATGCCCCACACATAGCGGGGCATATTACATATTGTCAATGCAATTTATGGCTGTTTTGTACCTGAGTATTTGTTTACATCTACATCGGGTATGGATGAACCATAGCGGTAGTTAATGCTATTGATAATAGCATTAGCAATAAGCGCGTTGCCCCNNGTTATAATTTGCACCGTTGTACTGCGCACCGTTTTCCAACACACCTTTCAAATAGTAATTAATGTCAGCAACAGGAACATTATATTTTTTAGCTATGGTGTGAATGATATCATTGAAGTTGCTGACAGCGTTATTGATGTTTTGTATTTCATCGGTAGTAAGCACCCATACAGATGGCATAGGCACTTCCCAACCCCAACCTGCACAACGTATAGAATCATGTGGTACATCCATACGAATCAGTTCTCCTTCTTTCAATTGCCTGAATCCGTTTGGAGCAGATTTATCTTCTATAAGGTAGTAGTTCATGCCCACTTCAAAATGTACCTGTGTGCTATTATATTTCAGGTTAAGCCTGTTAGCATCGCGCAGATTCAGCTCCATACTTTTGGCGGGTAAGGCCCTGAAATAAGGCATCTGCAGCACATCAGGTATTGTTATCACAACACCTTTTGCACCATTGCGCGTTACAGTATTCAGTACACTGTCGTATGTGTTGCGGAACATACCCGCAGATGTAATCAGGTTCCTGTTAGTGGCTGATGGAGTTGTTTCGCCACCTGCCGCTGCATAGTTCAGCACATCTTCCACACCCAGCCACATCGTAAAGAATGTATGCTCGGGCAACAACAACTCATCCACCGGCCTGGCCGTTGCNNGGTTGGTAAGCGCAAATCCGGGTGTAATATAATCTGATACTTTCGACTCAGCTATACCCATATTACCAAACGGGCCCTGGCTATAAATATTCAGGTGTGCACCGGCAGTATCCAGCGCCCCCCTGAAGGGAACTATTGCTTTATAAGGCAGTGTATCGCAGGGGCCTTGCGCCATATCCTGCATCAGTTTGCCTAATGGCCAGCCATGTTCTCCGGGAATCCACGGTTGCTTGAACTCTCCGCCACCAACAGTGCGAAATTGCTCTGCCAACATATTAGGGTAACTATTTTCCTGCCCTTCCCTATACAGACTGCGGTTCATAATACCTGCGGTATGTGAACTACCTACTGCCATATAACGAGAAAAATCAGCATCACCCCTTTCCGGCGCTTTGGGCTCGATATTCGGCTTACAAGCAGCGAGACCGCAAACTATTGCACCAAGTATATATAACTTCTTCATTTCAGTTCTTTTCGTTTTTGACGTTTTTTAGTTGAAATCGTATGAGATAGCCAGGCCGGGGTTTATCCATTTAGTATGGTATTTACCGTTAAACCCATGTTCAGTACTCTTGCCTGTTCGCACTTCATAAAACCTGTATTCCAGGGCACCGATTAATGATATACGCTTAGAAAGCTTCCAGGACAAGCCACCTGTTGCCAGGAAGTGAACAGCATCCGGCATAGCAGGGCTTAAATACCCGTCGCGAACCGGAGAAGGTACATATGCCGTACCCAGCATAGCGGCCCAACGCTCGTTGCGGAAGTTGAACTTAGCGCCAGCACGCAGTGTTATTGAATTTCTGTACCTGCGAGCTGAAGATTCGTCGTGCAGCATATCTGTATTGTTATCAAAATCGAACTTCATACTGTCATTTGCAGCCCATCCTGTATAATTGGCTTCCAGTTGCAGTGTTACCCATTCGCTTACATCCCATCCGGCACCAATTGTCAACACCTGCGGCATAGGCAATGTAGATTCGAACGAAGTATTGAGGTAAGAGTTAGCGATATAAGTAGGCAGATTAGCAAACCTTGCATATCCGTTCCTGATTTTCATATTCACCTGCGAACGGTATGTGATACCAAACTGTACATTTTCTGCAGGCCTGATGTGCACGCCCAGGTTGAATCCCACTCCTGACGCACGACCTGTAAGCTCACGGGTAGCCTCTACACCATTTGCATTAATAATGGGCATTGCATTAGTCTGCTTGAAATTACCAATACCATATACAAAACCAGCCCCTACTGATATCTCATCAGTAACCTGGTAAGCCAATGTTGGTTGGAAAAACGTAGTGGTTAGCTTCATCTCCTGTGCTATGTAGCGGCCTGTCCAGTCTTCGCCCCAATTGATACCAGTACCAAACGGAGTATATATACCGAAGCCCGCGGTAAACCTTGTTCTGTAACCGACCGGTGATGCAAAATATACATTGTATGGCGTGAATACCTGCTCTTCAGCATCGCGCATGCCCGTGCCCGTAGGTGCTGATATATAGCGTGTACGTGGCATAATAGCATTCATGCTGGCATATACCTGCGGGTTTTCCATAGCAGAAATTGCGCCGGGGTTGTAAAAGATAGCAGATGCATCCCAGGGAATGGCCGAGCCTGAACCGCCCATTGCCAGTTGCCTCATACCCTGCATATTCAACTGGTATGCCTGGCCAAATGCCAACGATGAGCATAGCAATGAACCGATGAGCAGAAAACGTTTCTTCATAAAGTCTTTTTTGTATTGATCTTTAGCCGGCAGTTACGCCTTTACCATGCCACAATAAAGCGGCCTTAAAAATTTGCCTTTAAATTAGTTTTATTACTGCTAAAATGCAATAAGATACGTAGAATTGAAAATAATAATTATTCGTCAGACCGCAATACCGATGGTGGCAATGCTAAGGCTGACATTCTGAACAGCCAGTAAGGACAAGGCGCATGCCTCTAAAGTAGCGCCCGTCGTCAACACATCATCAATTAGCAATATGTGTTTACCGCTGATAATTGCTGCCTCCGTCACCTCGAACGCACCCTGCATATTTTCCATCCTCTCTTCGCGGGTTTTCTGTGTCTGGGTTTGGGTAAAACGGGTGAGCTTCACCACATTGGTGTACACAGGTAGTTTCAATACATCTCCCACCCCTTCAGCAATCACGGTAGCCTGGTTGAAACCACGTGCTGCTTCTTTTTTGGGGTGCAGGGGTACGGGTACTANNCCTGCAGCAGGTCGTAACCAAGCTGTGTACCCAAGTAGGCCCCTACATCTTTCCTGTCTTCATATTTCAGCTTGTGCAGCAGGTGTTGCAGCAGGCCGTCGGCCGTAAAGTATGCCAGCGATGTGGCTTTCTCCACCTTTACCCTACCCGCAAACCGCATGAAAGTTTCATTTTCCGGTATATGGTGGTAAGCGGTGCGGGGCAGGTTGTATATGCTGCAATTCAGGCAAAGCACTTCCTCCTCCTGCAACAAGGGTTTGCTGCAGCCCTCGCAAAGGCGGGGGTAAAAGAGGTGGGTGAGGCCTGCCCCTAAGTCTGCACCAACGCCCCTAAGTGGACTTTTGTTATCGTCTTTATTATCTGTCATATTGTTTAACTAAAACAACATCCTGTACACGTCCTCCACCTTGTTGGCGGTTTTTATTTCTATGGTATATGATTTTTTATCCAGCCCTTTGGCATTGGCTTTGGGTATGATGATGACATCCATGCCCAGTTTGTCGGCCTCGGCTATGCGCTGGTCTATACGATTGACGGCGCGTATCTCGCCGGAAAGCCCTATCTCACCCACAAAGCACATATTAGACGGCAGGGCTTTGTCCTCGTAGCTGGAAAGCAGCGCGCAAACCATCGCCAGTTCTATTGAAGGGTCTTCTACTTTGATGCCACCTGCTATGTTTACAAACACATCTTTGGAGCCGAAGTGAAAGCCACCACGTTTCTCCAGCACGGCCAGTAATAATTGTAAGCGGCGGAGGTCCATACCGCTGACGGTGCGTTGCGGCGTGCCATACACTGCTTGTGTGGCCAAAGCCTGCACTTCTATCATCAACGGGCGCATGCCCTCCATGGTAGAGGCAATAGCAATACCGCTCAATGGCTCGTCATGCTGAGAGAGCAATATTTCAGACGGATTGCTGACGGGGCGCATGCCTGCGCTCACCATTTCGTATATACCCAATTCTGATGTAGAGCCAAAACGGTTTTTGATGGTACGTAGTATCCTGTAGGCATAATGCCTGTCGCCTTCAAATTGTAGTACTGTGTCCACCATATGCTCCAGCACTTTGGGGCCGGCTATAGCGCCATCTTTAGTAATATGGCCAATGATACACACAGGCACATTACTTGCCTTGGCAAAACGTTGCAGCTCAGCCGCACATTCCCGCACCTGCGATACACTGCCTGCGGCTGATTCTACAAAAGGAGATTCCAATGTTTGTATCGAGTCCACCACCAGCAGTTGTGGCCTTACTTTTTTTACTTCCTGGAAGATGGTGGACATATCTGTAGCTGTTAGTAAATAGAGATTATCATTCTTAATACCTACCCGTTCTGCGCGCATTTTTACCTGCTGCGCACTCTCCTCACCCGATACATATAATATAGATATGTTGTTCCACTGCAGGGCGCATTGCAGAAAAAGAGTGGACTTTCCGATGCCCGGCTCTCCCGCTATGAGTGTCACTGAGCCGGGCACTACTCCGCCACCCAATACCCTGTTCAGTTCGGGGTCGGGGGTCAGCATTCGGGTATCGGCCTGGGGGGTGATTTCTGATAATTTATGGGCTTTGCGGAGGTCTTTGGCGGCTTCGTCCCAATCGGCGGCCTGCCTTTGGGCTTTGTCCTCGCGTTGTATTACTTCTTCTACAAAACTGTTCCATGCCCCGCAGGACGGGCATTTACCAGTCCACTTGGGTGTTTCATATCCGCATTGCTGGCAGAAAAAAGCTGACTTGATTTTGGCCATGGGGGCTAAGTTACTACAAAAGAAAAGAGCCACCGGAAGAATCCCGCGGCTCTTACTTACTAACCCATTAAATTCACAACTTGACACAAATGTAAAAAGAAACAGGGTTCTAAAAAAATGGAAATTTTACGCATTGTGCCACATTTTTTGATATTATAATATTTTAGTATGATTAATTTTCGGCCTATGATTTGACTATCAAGGGCTTGCAGATAAATGAATATTTATATAATATATTTGATAGTGGATAACTTAACAGAGGCTAATTATAGTTTTTTTATTTTAATGTTATTATTTTTTAATTTGTTATAGCCTAGCACCTGCTGTGTTCATGAAAATACCTTTCAAAAAATGCCATCTAAAACCGTACTTTTGCACTTCTATTTTATTCCACAAAAAAACATACTGCTTATATGCAGGCAACATTAGAACAAGCGAAGCAACTTGGCCTTTTAGAGGAAGAATTTGAAAAGATAAAAGAGATTCTCGGCCGCACGCCCAACTTCAACGAAGTGGCGATGTACTCCGTAATGTGGAGTGAGCACTGTAGTTATAAAAATTCAATAACACTGCTGAAAACATTGCCACGAGATGGTGAGAAACTGCTGGTGAAAGCAGGTGAAGAAAACGCCGGCCTTGTAGATATAGGCGATGGATTGGGTTGTGTATTCAAAATAGAAAGTCATAACCACCCATCGGCTATCGAACCCTTCCAGGGTGCAGCAACGGGAGTAGGCGGTATCCACCGCGATATATTTACTATGGGTGCGCGCCCTATTGCGGCACTCAACTCTCTGCGCTTCGGCAGGCTGGACAACCCCAAAACAAAATGGCTGCTGAAAGGCGTGGTAAAAGGCATAGGCCATTACGGCAACTGCTTTGGCGTACCTACGGTAGGTGGTGAAATATATTTTGACAGCTGTTACCAGACTAACCCGCTGGTAAACGCGATGAGCGTGGGCGTGGTNNGTGAAAGCAGGGCAAATGGTATCTGCAACATCACATGGCGAGGGTAACAGCGTATTCATAGTAGGCGCATCAACAGGTAAAGATGGTATTGGTGGTGCATCATTCGCATCGGCTGACATTACTGAAGACAGCGCTAACGACCTGCCATCGGTACAGGTGGGTGACCCGTTTGAAGAAAAGAAATTATTAGAAGCCTGTTTAGAAGTTATTCCTACAGGCGCGCTGATAGGCATGCAGGATATGGGTGCTGCAGGTATTACCTGCTCGTGCAGCGAGATGAGTGCCAAGGGCGAACACGGTATGATCATCCACCTGGATAAAGTACCTACCCGCCAGGAAAATATGCTGCCATGGGAAATGCTGCTGAGCGAAAGCCAGGAGCGTATGCTGATAGTGGTGAAGAAAGGCCGCGAAGCTGAAGTGCAACAAATATTTGACAAGTGGGACATACACTGCGAGCAGATAGGAGAAGTAACNNAGACAGCGTAGCCGTACCTGCTGACATGAAAGCGGTGGCAGAACAACTAGTGCAACTGCCTACCATAGCCAGCAAGCGCTGGGTGTACGAACAGTACGACAGCATGGTAGGAACAGGCAATACGCAAACCAACGAGCCGAGCGATGCACCGGTAGTACGTGTGCATGGCAGCACCAAGGGCCTGGCCTGCACTACAGACTGTAACAGCCGTTATGTATTTGCGGACCCGTATAAGGGTGCTATGATAGCAGTAAGTGAAGCTGCGCGTAACATAGTATGTAGTGGCGGCGACCCCGTAGCCATTACCAACTGCCTGAACTTTGGTAACCCATACAACCCTGAGGTGTACTACCAGTTTGAAAACGCCATTAAAGGTATGGGCGATGCCTGCCGCAAGCTGGGCACACCTGTTACCGGTGGTAACGTGAGCTTCTACAACCAGAGCAGCGACGACGGACCGGTATATCCTACACCTACTATTGGTATGGTAGGCGTACTGGATACAATGGACCAGAAAATGACCATGTTCTTCAAAAACGCAGGTGATATTATATACGTAATAGGACAAAACAGGGATGATATCAACTGTTCGGAATACCTGCATAAGATTTGCAATGTAGAACATAGCCCCGCACCATACTTTGATATGGAAGAAGAATACCAACTGCAAAAACTGGTATTGAAGCTGGCACGCGGCAAAGAAATTAACTCTGCACACGATGTATCTGAGGGCGGATTGTTCACTACATTGCTGGAGTGTTGTTTTAACAACAACCTGGGTTTTGAGGTAAGCAGCGACCCTAACATACGTAAAGACGCATGGTTGTTTGGCGAAGGCCAGAGCCGTGTGGTAGTAAGTGTAAGCCATGCAGAGAAAAACGCTTTTGAGCAAATGATGGGCGACCACCGCTATATACAGATAGGCGAAGTGAAAGGCAATGGTATACTGACCATAGATGGTGAAAACTGGGGCAGCATGCAAGACTGGAAAGACAAGTATGACACAGCGATAGAAAAGCTGATGAACAATTAACTACAGACATTTTATTATAAAAACAGGGCTTGAAGCCCTGTTTTTATTTGTATAAATTTACTTCATGGATGCCCCTTTATATCATGTATCACATACCTGTCACAATTGTAGACAAACAGACTATTTTGAAACAACACGCAGAGAAGCAGCCTTTGAGCTTGTTAACCCTTCTATGTATGATAAAGTACCCTGTACCGCATGCGGCAACACAGAATATCATGTATGGGGATTCAGCATGTGTGAACTAGAAAGAGATTTATTTATAGAGTGGTCGCAAAACACCAATCTATATTTTCTTAGCCAGGATGAAGACTTGATAATAGCAGAAGAAAAATACCTAGACGACATATTATTCATATTAGACAATAATATTGGATTGCCGAACAAGAGAATAATATTACTGAGTGCGCTTTTTGTGCTAATATACGATTCACTTCGAGGCGATGAACAAAACAAAAAACTCTCTGAAAAAGTTATAGCTGAACTAAAAAAGAGACCGCATTTAATTGCAGAAGCCCGTAATTCAAATGGGTACATTTATCCCTATATCTCTGATATTGTATTGCCGCTTATAAACAACAGTTAATATAAAACAAGCACTAACGTGCTGGACAATATATCCTTTTCATTTTTCCAGAAATTATTATTAGACACAAGATAACAGCGTTAATAGAAAAGGTGGGTAAAACCCACCTTTTCTATTAACGCTGAGGCCGAAGGCTCATCCCTCTGCTTCAGTCTTATGAATTTCTTCCACCTTCTTAATAAACTCGCTGATAGCAGCATCTGCATCATGCCCGTAGCTGTCAATCAACATGCCCTTGGTGCCGTCATTTGTTTCCAAACAATACAGTATGGCGTTATCGGCGGGGTCTGAAGCGCCTTCAAAACGGTAAAAGTTATCAATCTTTACATCCTGCGGGTGGTACGAATTGCCGGTAGATGGCGCCTTTAACAACTTACCACTTTTATCTACACTGAAATTTTCGCTAAAACCCTTGCGCAAGGCAGTTTCAGTCAGGCTGCTGAGCGTATTCATACTATCCGGGCTTTCCTGTGCATCATTTTCCAAATTATCCTGTATGGTGTTCATAAAACAGATTTTAAGATGATTGTCAATAGTTGACGGGTATATACAACATCATATATTATAAACAGCTGAAAGAACAAGTTGTTTAAGCGCAACATGGTTTTAGCTTAGATTTATGAAACAATAAGGGCTGCATATAGCAGCCCTTATAATTATAGTAATTAAGTATTAATATCGACTAGTGCTCTTCTTCACCCTCGCGCAACGGAGTTGTCTGCGGTATGAAGTCGTTGCCATGGCCATCATCTTTATAATCGTAAGGCCAACGGTAAACTGTTGGTATTTCGCCGGGCCAGTTGCCGTGGCCGGGGTTGATTGGTGTTGTCCACTCCAGGCTTGGTGAGCCCCATGGGTTCTGCACCAGGCACTTGCGGCCGCGGAAGATGCTGACAAAGAAATTCACTACAAANNGGCCAGAATATCAGGTAAGCACCCGCCAGCGTCAGGAAGAAGTGGATATAGCCCAATGTGTTATTCATAAACCTTCCGAACATCTTGGGGAACCAGTGGTAGATACCTGCGAACATGCCGAAGAAGGCAGATACACCCATTACTATGTGGAAGTGTGCAACCACGAAGTATGTATCGTGCAGGTGAATATCAAGCGCAGAGTTACCCAGGAACAGACCTGTAAGACCACCAGAGATGAACAGCGACACGAAACCTATGGCGAACATCATCGGTACAGTGAACCTTATATTACCTTTCCAGATAGTAGTTAACCAGTTGAACACCTTAACCGCAGATGGTACGGCAATCAGCAATGTCAGCAGTACGAATATTGAACCCAGGAACGGACTCATACCTGTAACGAACATGTGGTGCGCCCATACCAGGAAGGCCAGAACCGTGATACCAATCAGGGATATAATCATCGCAAAGTAACCGAAGATAGGCTTGCGGCTATGGCAAGACAGCACTTCTGAAGCCATACCCATACCGGGCAGCATGATGATATATACCTCGGGGTGACCCAGGAACCAGAACAANNTACCGGCTATGAATATTTCAGAAAGGAAAAAGCTGGTACCGAAGTTACGGTCGAATATCAATAGTACGAAACCTGACAACAATACAGGGAATGACAGTACACCCAGTACAGCAGTGAACAGCAGCGCCCATATAGTAAGCGGCATACGTGTCATGCTCATACCCTTTGTACGCATGTTCAGGATAGTAGAGATGTAGTTAAGGCCACCCAGCAGTGATGATACCACGAACAGCGCCATACTTATCAACCACAGGTCCATACCTATGCCGGAACCCATTGAAGCTTCTTTCAAAGCGCTGAGCGGAGGATAAGTGGTCCAGCCACCGGAAGCGGGGCCTGTCTGAACGAACAGGGAAATAAACATTATCACGCTCGCCAGGAAGAAAAACCAGTAAGAAAGCATGTTCATGAATGGCGATGCCATATCGCGCGCACCGACCTGCAGCGGAATGAGCAAGTTGGCGAAAGTACCGCTCAAACCTCCCGTCAATACGAAGAATACAAGTATAGTACCGTGCATGGTAACCAATGCATAGTAGAACTCAGCTGACAGTTTACCGCCTTTGGCCCACTCTCCCAGGAACTTTTCCATGATAGGGAAAGTATCGTTGGGAAAGCCCAGTTGCAGACGGAAGAATACAGACATCAGCGCACCTACAACAGCCCAAATGATACCTGTAATCAGGAATTGTTTGGCTATTATTTTATGGTCCATACTGAATATCCACTTGGATATAAAGTGCTGCTCATGGTGTTCGTGGCCATGATGCTCTCCATGCGCACTGTGTGTGTGCGCTACATTAGGTCCTTGAATGATAACGTCGCTCATTGTTTGCACTTTTTTTTGTTCCGATGTTGCCGGAACGATTACTTCATCGTTATTGCGTTAACACTATCAGTTTTCTGTTCGGGCTGAGCCGGAGCCGCTTCGGCGCCTGCGTTGCCTGCATAGTAAGGCTGTTGCATCCTCATCCACGCGTTAAATTCCGCTTCAGTATGCACTATCACAGTACCACGCATTGCGTAGTGTCCTTTACCGCACATCTGGTCGCAGGATATTTCATATACNNATCGGGGTTGCCCGTGATTTCTTTCATTTCATTGGTAGTAACCGTAGGTGTAAACCACATGGTGGTAATGATACCCGGTACGGCGTCCATCTTCATACGGAAGTGCGCCAGGCCCACGTCATGTATCACATCGCGGGAACCTATGATCAACTTAACTGGCTTACCTTTTATCAGGTGCAGTTCACCGTTTTGCAGTACTACGTCGTCGTGGTTGTTTTTATCGTTCCAGTCCTGGCCCAACACGTTATCAGCATCGTTGGTCATGCGGAAATCTTTTTTACCCAATACGCCATCTTTACCGGGGTAGCGGATAATCCAGTTGAACTGCTTACCAACCACTTCTACCACCATAGCATCTTTAGGTGCTTCTGAAGTCATTTTACCCCAGTTCCTCAAACCTACGATAACCAGCAGGGCCATTGCAATGGCGGGAATAGTCGTCCAGATAACCTCCAGTTTGTTGTTGTGCGCCAGGAAGTGGGCTTTACGTGTTTCAGACGCCTGGTAGCGGAAAGCGAACCAGAAGAGGGCTGTTTGTGTTATGAAGAACACAATACCTGTAACGATAATAGTGATTGTAAACATGCTGTCGTACTGCACACCATGGTCTGATGCGGAAACAGGCAACATTTTATCAATCATTGCATCGTGGCACATCCATATACCGTACAATCCCAGGAAGAAGAATACCACCAGCAACCATGCCATCAGGCGGTTGGTCTGTGCTTTAGTTTTCTCTTCGCCACGCAGTATGCCAGCCAATTCGCTCGCCTTGGCTATCTGGTATATAATGAAGAATACCAGGCACGTTAAAAATATTGAAATAAATCCCGACATAGTCAGCTTATCTTAATAGATTCTTTAAAATAATATTCAATTCCTTTTGTTATCCTTAGCTTTCGTGCAATACTGCTTCTTTCAGCAAAGGATGGTTTTCAGGTACTAATGATGCTTTAGTCAAAGTGTTATATACTACGAACATCAGCAACCCGGCAAATCCTGCAAATACACCCAGTTCGTACCAGTTCAGGCTCCAGTCGGCACCTATAGGGCCGGGCATCGTCATGATGAAGAAGTCTAACCAGTGGCCGAATATGATTGCCATTGCCATAAAGGTAACCGTAAAGTANNAAGTAGTTGCGCTTGCTGGGGCGAGACATCAACACCAGTATCGGCATGATAAAGTTGATGATGAACACAGAGTACCATATCAGACCGTAAGGGCCTTGCTGGCGTATCTTGAAATAAGTAGTTTCTTCAGGTATGTTACTGTACCATATCAGCATGTACTGTGCAAACCATACGTAAGTCCAGAAGATACTGAACGCAAACATGAATTTACCCAAATCGTGCGTGTGCTCTTTGGTTACCAGTTGCAGGTAGCCGTGGTTTTTCAGAGACAATACGAACAGCATGATAACCGCCATACCACTTACAAACGCACTGGCAAAAGTGTACCAGCTATACATAGTTGAGTACCAGTGAGCATCAATACTCATCAACCACATCCACGGCGTAGTGCTCATTTGCGTCAATGCATATACCAGCAGGAAGCCCGCAGACCATTTTACCATCGTCCAGTATATCTTAGTGCTGTTCTTAGGCGCTTTTTCCTGTGCCAGAGATAAGGCACGGAATTTACGTCCGAAGAATGCCCAAAGACCGACAGTAACAATAGTGAAGCCTGCAAACATACCCTTGTTCAGGAATGCTGATTTACCTTCCAGTATAGCGTCACCCTCGGGATGTACCCAATGATATATCGGATTGTGTCCATCAACGTTCAGGCCAAAAGCTATGAACAGTAATATGATAGCCGCTATAAGACCGAATACCCATACGTTGGCACCGATAGCCTCAGGCACCCTTTTATATGCTACTATCCAGCCACCTTGTGCCAGCGACGCTGCAGCCTGTATAAATACGCTGGCAGCGGTCAGCATCACGAAGAAGACGCTGGTTTGCAACAACACCAGCCAGAAGCGTGTTTTGTCTACATGCAATAAAGTATCGGCCGGAACAAAAGCACCAAGTAATAACACCAGTAAGCCTACCCCCATCAAAGCAAGGCTTGTGTTTTTTAATCTGCTTGGTATCTCAAAACGTTCGTTCATTGTATCTGCTATTAGAAGTACGTTTATTAATTCTTTTAGTGTGTGTTAGCCTCAGTTGCTTCCGCAACTACGTCAGCGTGTGTGTTTACAGCCTCTTCGGTGGCAGCAGCCATAGTAAATGGTGCACCGCCGTTTTCAGACTGGAATTTCTTAATGTATGCAATTACCATCCAGCGTTGTTTGATATCCAACTGGCTGGCATAAGAGCCCATCGCATTTTTACCAAACTTGATAGCCGCATACATTGTGCCCGAAGGCATGTTCAGGTATTTACCATCTTTAAAGTTGGCAGGCATAGCCGCAAACTTTCCGCTTACAAACAAGGGGCCTTGTCCATCCAGTTTTCCGCCGTGGCATATACCGCAGTAGATATTGTACAGGCGTGCACCCTCAGCCATTTCAGCCTCGTTGAAACGGAGGTTGGTAGTAAATGTTTTGTAGGCATTGGTATCACCTTCTACCAGGTGGTCGGGCAGCTCGCGGCCCATAGCCACAGTACCATCTACCGGCAAACGGCTTGTTTCGCCATCAGCAAAGTTGGGGTTGTGCGTATAGGCATCGTAAGCCTGCGAATAAGTCATATCCGGTGCGTAGGTCTTACCGGGGTTGCGACGCTTTGCACCCGTGTTGCAAGCCGCCAGGCCCAGCCCTACCGCCAGAAATGCAATCACTATGCCTTTAGTCTTATTCATAAATTAATCCAGGTTCTTTATTCAAAAAGCTTTTAAAAAATTATACTGTCGCGTTCAGTTTTTCGTACTCTTCTTCCTGATCGTAGCGGCCATACCACCACTCGCTTTCAGCCATTTCCACTTTAGTCTCCATGGCTCCTGTCGATTTCAGAAAATCTATCGCTTCCTGCTCAGATACATGTTCGTTCAGTTCCAACACTACTACAAACAGGTCGTCTGTCTGGCGCTTATGGAAAACGTGTTTCTTAACACCCGGCATTATCTGGTTGAGGTAGCAGAAAGTAAGCACCATACCCACTGCAGCAAACAGTACCGTAGTTTCGAACGTAATAGGTATGAACGCGGGCAGAGCGAAGTGAGGCTTGCCACCAAAGTTCACAGGCCAATCGCTGGTAAAAATCCAGCTCATAAAACCCAATGCTGTAGCCGTACCGGTGATGCCGTAGATAAAACCGGCAACGTGCAGGTCAGTATCCTTGTGGCCCAGCGCTTTGTCTAAGCCGTGTACGGGAAACGGTGTGTATACATCATGCAGCTTGTAACCGCTGTTGCGTACTTTCTCCACTGCGGGAAACAGTACCGCTTCGTCATCGTAACACCCAACCGCGAATTTTTTTATAGCCATTTTATTAATTATTCAATTTGACAATTAGTGATGAGCCTGCTCGTGAACAAACTCTTCAGTGCTCTTCTCGTGTATCACTTCCATTTTCTTCTTGTAGTTCTCTCCAGATGTCTTCAACACGAACTTAATCTCAGCTATCGAAATAACAGGGAAGTATTTAGCGAACAGGAAGAAGCATGTAAAGAACAGGCCGAACGTACCCAGATAGAAACCAATCTCAGGCCATGTAGGGCTGTAGTATGTCCAGCTACCGGGCAGGTAATCGCGGTACAGAGAAGTAACGATGATTACGAAACGCTCGAACCACATACCAATGTTCACTATGATAGACATAAAGAACGTGAACGGAATGTTGCGGCGCAGTTTCTTGAACCAGAACAACTGTGGAGATACCACGTTGCAGGTCATCATCGCCCAATAGCTCCACCAGTAGGGGCCGAATATACGCCAGTGGAATGCAGCCTGCTCGTAAACAACGCCGCTGTACCATGCCATAAACAGCTCAGTAAGGTAAGCAACACCCACTATCGAACCTGTAAGAACAATTACCTTGTTCATAGCCTCAATGTGACCGACAGTGATATAATCTTCCAGGCCCATAATCTTACGGCACACAATCAACAGGGTTTGCACCATGGCGAAACCTGAGAATATCGCACCCGCAACAAAGTATGGCGGGAAGATGGTAGTGTGCCATCCGGGTATTACTGAAGTAGCGAAGTCAAAAGATACTATCGTGTGTACAGAAAGTACCAGTGGTGTACTCAGACCTGCCAGCACCAGTGACAATGCCTCGTGACGTTGCCAGTTTTTTGCAGTACCGGTCCAGCCGAATGATGCCAGGCCATACAGGCGCTTGCGCAATTTTGTTTTTGCACGGTCGCGTACTGTAGCGAAGTCAGGAATAAGACCGGAATACCAGAACAATAATGATACCGTGAAGTAAGTAGAGATGGCAAACACGTCCCACATCAACGCCGAGTTGAAGTTAGGCCACAGCGCACCGCGCGTGTTGGGGTAAGGCAGTACGTAGAAGGCATTCCATACACGACCCANNAAGTTGGTGATATCCCATCCCCAACCTACGGTGCGGTTGATACCCCACACACCAATACCAAAATAAACCTCCCAGAATACGGAGAACACACCGAAAGCCAGCAGGGCTACCGAGAAGAAGAAACCTACGTACCACATACGGCCGGGTTTCTGCTCTATAGGACGAACAATATCTTCCGTTACCTGGTGATAGGTCTTATCACCATCTACCAGCGGCTCCCTTACAAACGATTCGTACTTCAAATGCATAGCACGTTATTAGTAATAGTTCTTTTAATATTTTTTAAACAGCTTTCGCTCAGTTTATATCTGTACCCTTAGAATACTATAGGGTTCATCAATTTATCTTTCTCTTCATCGCCCGCTACTATCGCATCCGTGTTACGGATAACAGACAGGTAGTTTACGTTAGGCAATGTGTGTATCTGTTCCAGCACGTAGTTTACACGCTCAGCCTGCTCTTCTTTGGNNCACGACCCATGTGGAAGATAGGGAACTGGCCGGCACACATTACCGCGAATATAGTCATCGCTTCAGCGGCACGGTTAACACCCGTACGCCATCCCTGGCGGAACAGGAGCAGGATTGCTGAGATAAGCGTACCCGCGTGACCGATACCTACCCACCA
>DINJ01000233.1:29954-33303 GCA_002423665.1 Bacteroidetes bacterium UBA5543
ATAGCATCGGTAGGGCAAGCTGTCTGGCAAGCTGTGCGGGCTTCACCATCAGCCATAGGGCGTCCGGCTTTTTTCGCATTCAGCTTAGCCTCTTGCAGGCGCTGTACGCAGAAGCTACATTTTTCCATTACACCACGGCTACGAACAGTCACGTCAGGGTTCAGTACCATGCGCGTCAAATCACTGTTCATCTCATCGCGGCGGTAGTCTTCGTACAGGTTACCTTCAAAGCTGTCTGCACCGTTCCAGTCCATCCAGTTNNGGACAAACGTTTTCGCAAGGCGCGTTGTCACAATGCTGGCACATCATAGGCTGGAAAACAGTCTGGATAGTATCCGGATCTTCAGGCATACCGCTGAAGTAACGATCTATACGAATCCAGTGCATTTCCTGCGCCTTCAGTACGTGTGTCTTACCAACTACTGAGATATTGTTTTCGGCCTGGCAACCTACTACGCAGGCACCGCAACCGATACAGCTGGTCAGGTCGATAGACATACCCCACTGTATACCCGGCTTATCGTAAACAGGGTACAGGGTACCGTTCTTGCGGAAATCTTCTTCCCAGGCAGTTTTATCACCATGCGCAGCTGGCGCTTCGTGGCCATGTCCGCCGGCAGCTACTGCTGCAGCTGCGGCACCATGCTCGCCTCCTTCATGCTCCCAAGGCAGGTGTGTATAATGTTCTAATTCAGTTTTGCGCTTGTTCAGCAGATGCTCGGGGTCCTTTTTGAACTCATCCAGCGTGTACTCGTGAATGATAGGACGTCCCTCATAGCTATGGTGCGTTTGCGTGATAGCTATTTCATATGTTTTATCAGTCTTCTCCAGAGTTACAGGCGTGCTGTAAGAGAATGTTTTACCGTTGAAGCTGATGAAAGGATATGCGTTGTGCCCGCCAATTCCTTTGCCGAATTTGTCTGTACCACTGCGTGCAGCCATACCTACTTTAGCGTCGCGGCCATAACCTACTGCCATAGCCACTACATCGTTGTGCATACCCGGCACCACCACTATCGGCAGTTCTACTACCTGGCCGTTAGCCGCCGTTACCTTCACCACGCGCTTGGCGTTCACCACCTCTGTAATACTGGTCAGTTCTTCATCCCAGTCTTTAGCAGTTTTTGGAGAAACGCAGAGGTAGTTGTCCCATGTAGCTTTGGTAATGGGGTCAGGCATTTCCTGCAACCATGGGTTATTACTCCATGCGCCGCCATGACCGATAGATATCTTCTGGTATATCACCATTTCCTTGCCTTCTGGCGCTTTGGCAGACAATGCAACAGACAGGGCACCATCAGCGTTTCCACTGAATGAAGTACCACCCATCGGCATATCGCCGGCTGGTTCTATTACACCATCCTGCAGGGCCTTGTCCAGATTTGACTGGCCACCCAGCTTTCCTGCCCAGTAAGACTCCCAGTAAGCACCGTAAGTGGTACCTGCATCTGCCCATGTCAGCAGGCTATCCTGGAATGCGCGTGTTTTGAACAACGGCGCGATACCCGGCTGCTGCAGGCTGTAATAACCTGTTTTAGGCTCAGCATCACCCCAGCTTTCCAGGTAGTGATGGTCAGGAACTACGTATTTACATTGTTGTGCTGTTTCATCCATGCGATCGGCAAAGGAAACAGACACACCAACTTTCTTCAAACCTTCAGCAAACTTAGCACCGTCGAAATAATCGTACACGGGGTTAACACCGTGTATCAACAGAGCGCCTACATTGCCGGCGTTCATAGCCTGCGTCAGCGCTACCATGTCAGAGTCTATACCCTGCTTGTAGTTGCTGGTTACAGCCCAGTTGATAGTAGTGCCGTTGGCACCTATGTTAGCGTTGATAGCATTTACTATCAACTGTACATCCATGTCATTAGCACCACATACTACCATTCCGTTGCCTTTTTTCAGGTCGGTGGCAGCTNNGTTGATGGTATCGTTCAGTTTATCGCTGCCCAGATTGGCTTTAGTACCGTTCACTACTGCCTGGTACAACGCTGCTGCCACGCGGCCTATTTGAGAAGGGCGGCATGTGGCACGCATATCGGCCTTGGCACCTGTAATAGTGTGCGTAGGCTCAATATGATAATGCTTGGACAATACAGGGTTTTTAGCGCTGATTTTGCGGCCTTTGCTGTATTGTTTGGCATATTCAACAGGCGACAACCATGTACCCAGGAAGTCCGCATCCAGGCTCACAATAGTTTGCGCTTTGTCGAAATGATATGAAGGCAATGCACGCTTTCCGTAGCTGGCTTCGTTGGCCAGCAGCATACCTGAGTATGAAATCGGGTCGTACACTACATGTTTTGCATTAGGATATTTAGCTAAGAATTTCGCTATTACGTCTTTTGTAGTAGGGCTGATGATTGTAGAAGTAAGCAGGTAAGCCTGTCCCGCTGCACCTTCAAGGCCGCTCTTCACCATACGGTCGATAGCCTCGAATGTAGCTTCTTTACCATCAGCAAATGGCTGGNNCGGAAGCCTGCACACGCGCCGACGAACCACCTTGCGTGATGGACGACTTGGCGTTACCCTCAATTTTTATAGGGCGGCCATCGCGTGTTTTTATCACTACCGCGCAGTAATCACCACCATCAGCAAATGTAGATGCGTAGTAATTAGCTACTCCCGGAACGATTTCTTCCGGCTTGATAGCATATGGTATTACTTTACGAACAGGCATTTCGCAACTTGCTGCCAGTGTAGCGGCTGCCGTGCTGAATCCTAAGAACTTCAAAAAGTCGCGGCGGGGCGTGTTAGCGTCCAGCAGTTTACCGCTCAGGTCGAACGGCAACTCTTCCCTGAACTCATTTTCTACCACTTCTTTATTCGCTGCGGTATCTTTCAGTTCTTCCAGGCCCTTCCAATATTGTTTTTGACTCATATGGCTTGATTCGGTATAATTAGCGTTTCCGAATAATTTTTATGTTATAATCAAACTACAATTAACAATTAATAGTGGCATTTCTGGCACTCAATACCACCAATGTCTTCTACAGTTACACCTGTACGCTTACCTGACTTGATTTCTTCGTGGTATTTCTCAAAAATGCTGTAATAGTTGTTATCTGCGAATTGTACTTCTGTTTCGCGGTGACAGTTGATACACCAGCCCATGCTCAACGATGAATACTGGTACACCTCGTCCATCTCTTGGATGCCGCCGTGGCAACGCTGGCAGGCAACCTCGCCAACTGCTACGTGCTGAGAGTGGTTGAAGTAAACGTGGTCGGGCAGGTTGTGGATTTTCACCCATTCGATAGGCTTAGCCAGGATATTGCCCTCCGCATCGCGGTTGTAGTCTTTCTTTTCAGGGTTCCAGCCCGCGTACTCATACAGCTTATGT
>DINJ01000233.1:33358-39096 GCA_002423665.1 Bacteroidetes bacterium UBA5543
GTGGCAGTTCATACACACGTTGGTAGAAGGCACCATGGCATGCTTACTCTTTTCAGCACCTGCGTGGCAATACAGGCAGTTAATCTGGTTAACACCTGCGTGCACTTTGTGCGAGTAGAATATCGGTTGCTCCGGCATATAGTTTTGCTGGCGGCCCATTTCTACCGAACCATTTACCACCCAGTAACCCGCACCGATAAATACCAGGATAGCGGCTATGGCAATAAATACTTTATTACGGTAAACAGGAATATCTTTCTGGTTAGTGATGCCCTCTTTCTCGTTGGCCACCCTGCGCAGCGCGTGGTTGATACGCCACAGTATGATAGTAAACNNAACTACTGTAATAATGGTATATAACCATGAGTTTTCTTCTGCAGCACCTTCGGCAGCAGCACCTGCGGCAGGAGCAGCGGCAGTAGGCGGCTGGTAAGCCTCTACATAATCAATAATAGCGTCAATTTCTTCGTCGCTCAGGTTGGGGAACGGCGTCATGGCCGTCATGCTGTACTTCTTATAAACCTCGTTGGCGTATTTGTCGCCCGACGCGATCAAAGATGCAGAGTTTTTCACCCAGCTGTGCAACCAGTCTTTACTGGGCACACGGCCTGATACACCCTGCAGGGCAGGCCCTGTAGATTCCTTAATGGGGTGGTGGCAACTGGCACAGTTTGACTGGAATAACGCTTTACCATCCGGCTGAGCATACGCAGTGCTGAAAAACGCAAAAACTGCAACGACTAAAGCGAAGGTGCTGTGAGCAATTTTCCGGAACATCGGCTTAATTGATTCTGACACGTATAATAAGTTTGAAAATTAACGTTCCTTTTTGACAAAGTGTGGGCAAAACTACACAACATTGAGCAAAGTTTATACACATTTGTTAAAAAATGTTTGTCAAGCCTGGCAAGGGTTTCAGACGATATTTCAATTCTGACAATGTGTCTTTGTCATTTTTTTGTCAGCCGTAAAAACTGATTTATATTAACAAAACTTTGTATCTACGGTAACAAAAAATCCACACTCTGTATATCAACTGTTTTTAATCCCGTTTTAAATTGACCCTGTACGGCCACCATCTACCGGTATACTGGTGCCATTGACATAGGCTGCTGCCGGTGAAGCTAAAAATGCCACCATTGCGGCTATTTCCTCAGGATGTCCGAATCGGCCGGCAGGTATCTCTTCCAGCATTTCGTATTCTACTGCCTCTTTGCTTACACCAGCTTTGGCCGACTTATTATTTATTATATTCTCCAGCCTGGCAGTGCCTGTAGCGCCGGGCAGCACATTATTTACTGTAATACTGAATTTGCCCAGCTCATTAGCCAGAGTTTTGGCCCAGGAAGCTACAGCACCGCGTATAGTATTGGACACACCCAGCCCTTTCAGCGGAATTTTAACCGAAGTGGATATAATATTAATGATGCGGCCATAGCCTGCTGCCTTCATGCCCGGTACAACTGCCGTAGCCAATATATGATTGCACACCAGGTGTTGTTGAAAGGCTGCTTCAAACTGCTCCACTGCGGCGTCTATACCCTGCCCCGCGGCCGGGCCGCCGCTGTTGTTCACCAGTATATGTACAGTATTACCAGCCACAAAGCCATTTACCACTTCCCTCACCTGCTCAGGCTTACTAAAATCGGCCACTAAGTAGCCATGTACCTGCCCTTTGGAACTGTCCAGCTTGCCTACTGCCGCCTTCAATGCCTCTTCATTTCGGGCTATCAGGGTGCAGCTGGCACCCATTGCCGCCAACTCAGCCGCACTGGCAAAACCTATGCCCTGCGTACTGCCGGCCACCAACGCCCTTTTACCCACCAGGTTCAAATCCATATCTGATAATATTGAGCGGCTAAGGTAAGCATTGAGGGGGAGAGTGGGAAATGAGGCATGTGTTTAAATTGGACGTTGTATCTTACTCAAAATCTACCTTATATGAAAAACCTTATTCTATTGCTTTTGCTTGCCTACAGCTACTCTCCTGTCCACGCACAGCAGGTACCGGACTACTCCAGCATAAATGGCGGCACTACCGAGCAGAAAATTGCCAGGGCTAATGAAGCTGCCTTACAGTCAGCAACTTATCTGCTTGCTATGCCCCCTGATACCAATAACCAGGATGTAAAAGATGCCGCAGCCTATTTGTTGATGTGGATGGCTGCAACACCGGACTATTCCTTTGAACTGGGTGATGCGGAAATGGAATTATACGGTAGTAATACTGCCCTGCTTGCTGTATTACTGGCGGCAATGGTAGACTATGAGATGAACAACCCTGTCAATAAGGATGATAAATATAAAGTGCGGCTAAACGCAACACGAAAGTTTATTGCCTATGCACAGAACCCCGCTAACAAAGTAACGATGCCCGATGGACTGAAGAAGGCAGCGGCAGCAGATAAAAAAGGTGAATTAGATAAATACCTCGCATCGTTCGATAAAGAATAAACATTCAAAAACTCTTAGCCGCTTATTATTTTGCCTGTGTTTGTGTTCTTCACAACCATACCCGCACAGGGATTAAAACACCACTGTGCGGGTTTTGATTTCACGAACAACATCATATCAATCAAAAAAGAAACCCGAATTATTCGGGTTCTTTCTGTTTTATAACGCTATTTAAAAACGTCTTGACTTATTCAATAATTACACGTTTGTTGATCACAGAATCTCCTGTTACTATCCTTAGCATGTACACTCCCTTAGCTGCATTTTGCAATTCAATTATTTGTGAAGCAGCATCCATTTTCTCAGACATAATCATTCTGCCGGTAACATCGTACAAAACGATAGTTGTGTTATCATTTAACATCTCATCCAAAGAGACGGTGAATGTACCTGTACTTGGGTTTGGGTATACCCTAACAGCATTCTGAATATCCAGGGCATTAACTCCTGTTGTTGTATGCAAAGTGTCGCATTTCCATGCAGAATAATAGCCACCGCATTTACCTCTTACACAAACATCGTAAGTGGTATTTGCGTTGAGACCATTTACAATCGCCACGTTATTGGAGGTAGTAACTACCGTAGACTGTGGTGTTGATGGATGTGGCGCTACATAATACTCGTAGGAGGTAGCACCTGTAGTGGCGCCCCACCAAACAATGGCACTGTTTGCTGATATGTTGTTGAAGATAACATAAGCCGGTGCCCCACAAGGCATAGTTACAGTGTCGCATACCCATGCTGACAGGAATGGCGATGCCTGGCATTTGGTCCTTACACAGAAAATATATTTCTCTCCACCGGTCAGGCCGGTTAGATTTACTGATGTGGCCGTAGTGACCACACCCATCGACGGTGGTGCAGACGAGAGCGGAATGATGTAGTATTCGTATGCAGCAGCACCTGATGCCGCAGCCCATGTAGCCGTTGCAGTAGTGGGTGACGTGGCTGCAATGTTCAAGGACCCGGGATTAACACATGGCGGCGGAGGAGCCACAGGTTGACAGATACTGCTGGTAGCAATAGACGTGTAAACTACTTTGCCTTTTGTAGAATTATCGTAAAAATCATAAATAGAGGAATCTATACTTAACGTATTTGTTGTGCCCCACCAATCGTTTCTTGTATTCCTGTCAAACCGTCCATTCTGTTTAATGTTATAAAATGAATTACCGGAATAGCAATTGGAAAAAAAACTGACATTGATGTTTCCAACTGTGCCTGAATAACTAAAATTATCTTCGATGCCAATGCCATTGTAAGCTATCGTATTGTAATAGATCTGTCCCTGAGCTGCGTTATCTATATAGATGGCAGTAGCATTGTAAATAAAAGTGTTCTCACTGATGTAACCTATATTTACGGGTGAAGCAGCTTTTACATACACACCGTACAAGGTATTCCCCTTATATGTATTCCGCCTTGAGCCGAACTGTTGACCGGTTGAAGAATACCCTATGGCATTGTAGTTGAAGTGATTATCATTAAAGTTCCTTAACCCTTGCCTGCTGTTCTCTTCTCTCAGGCCAATACTATTGAATGAAATTTCATTTTCGGTCACCCTACTGTTTATTAACCAGTTGCCTGAATCGTATATGCCTGTATCGTTCTGAGTTACCAGACATTTATTAATGTATGTATAGTTTGAACTGTTGAATTGCATACTATTTATATGTATAGCAATATTATTGTGCTTAAATGTTGAATTACTTATACTCAATTTGGCCCCTGTGGTATAGATCGCTACATCTGCGTATGTAAACAGGCAGTATTGCAGCTTGCTGGTGTCTACAGATTTAAGGGTAAACCTGATACCTTCCCAAGGATGTAACACGGGGTTAGCGCTGTTAGAGGTAAACTTAATGGTATCAGCACTGGTACCTACAGCCAACAATTTCCCATCCACCTGAAAAATGTAAGTACTGTCTACACGTACTTCTACACCGGGTTGTATGGTCAGTACTACTCCTGAATCAACGGCCAGGTTGCCATTAACAATATAAGGGCTGTTCGCTTTAGTCCAAGTAGTGTTGGTTGTAATATTGCCGCTGACAAATACAGCTTTTGTACTGAAGAAACTACTGCATAATAACAACAGAAAGAGGATTCTTTTCATAGGTTGTGCGTTTTATCAATGAACGATAGAAATCTCTAACTAAGGTAATGCATACGCATAAACATATGTGTATTTATCGCTAATAATAATTTGGTTTTAACGGTCCGGTTTAATTGACAGTTAATGAAAATTATCAAAATTGCTTACGCGATGTTTTCCAGTTGTCGGAATACGGGTATTAACGATTGCCCTTTGGACGACAGGTTATATTCTATGTGCAGTGGTTTTACTGTAACCACCCTCTTCTCAAATAATCCTTGCTCTTCCAATTCTTTCAGCGCAACAGCTATGGATTGTTTATTGGAGCCCGGCACCAATCGCAAAAGCATATTGAACCTGACGGGGCCATCTAACGCTATCCTGAATATCTGGGGCTTCCACTTGCCTGAAAGCGCCTTCAAAAGCCCTTCGGCAGGGCAGCTATTATCACTGTTCATATACACTGTTTGTATAGTCAGTTTTACCTGACTTATTGTTTGACACAGCCCGTGTCTTCATCTTTGTACTGCAAAAGTAACCTATAAACTAAATGGCGCGGATGGTGAAACGTTAAAATATAACAGTTTGGCGGTGGAGCAGATGCCTGAATACCACAACACAAAACAAAAAAATGAGACTAACAATTTCAATAATCATGCTTACCCTGGCGGGAATAGGCTGTAAAGGACAGACAAAAACAATGGAACAGAAAACCAGCAATCCCCTGTTGTGCGATATAGAAACAGGTCTGTGCGAAGTACACAATACTAACGACACCAATCATGGCATGCGCGTGGAACACAGTATTAAACCGGTCAAAGTCATTTACTATACCGACCCCATCTGCTCCTCATGCTGGGGCATAGAACCTCAACTGAGAAAACTGAAACTGGAATATGGCGGTGCACTGGATATAGAATACAGGATGGGTGGATTATTGCCTGACTGGAGCTACAATAGTGGCGGCATCAGCAAACCGTCGGACGTAGCACACCACTGGGATGAAGTAAGCGTTTATTATGATATGCCCATTGATGGCGATATATGGCTGGAAGACCCTCTATCTTCGTCCTACCCTCCATCTATAGCATTTAAAGCAGCACAACTGCAGGACGAGCATAAAGCACTCCTGTTTCTTCGTGAAATACGGGAGATGGTCTTCCTGCAAAAGAAAAATATTACCAAATGG
>DINJ01000254.1 GCA_002423665.1 Bacteroidetes bacterium UBA5543
AAAAATGGAAACCTTTTGGCAACACTTGTTCCTCGCGCAGGAAAAAAATCACGAAAAATGGCATCACTTTGGCAACACTTAAAGAAAAAGAACCTGCGTAACATCTCCCTTTGGGGCCGGGGGCATTTCGCGCAGGAAAAATCAAAAAAATGGAAACCTTTTACTTATCCCCCTTCACCGGGAAAAAATCACGAAAAAATGGAAACCTTTTGGCAACACTTGTTCCTCGCGCAGGAAAAAAACCACAAAATCCGGCAACCTTTTAGCAACACTTATCCATCAACACACTCAAAATCAAATACTTATAAAAATGCAGCGTTTTATTTTTTATGAAAATCAGGCACTATCCGGCATCACTTTGGCAACACTTTGTCTCGCCATGGCGGCGAAAACTGTACAATTCGGAACAAAATACCACCCGTTATGACATCTTATATACATATAATACATACTGTTAACAGGTAGTGAAACGGGCAAAAATTAATCCTTGCTATGATTTAGAAATGCTATTTTTGCGGTCTCAAAAAATTATTTACCAAATAGGATATTATGCAGGAAAATGGGATAAAGAACCCGTCAGCAAACCTTGCCGATATGGGCCTAAACGTTGCAGTGGCTAACTGGAACCTCTCTCCGACAGAATTGATTAATAAGACAGTAGAACTGGGCCAGGGTACTATGAACAATACCGGTGCCCTTTGTGTAAGCACGGGAAAATTCACGGGTCGTTCTCCGCAGGATAAATTCACGGTAAAGGACGCTTATACTGAGAACAGCGTAGACTGGGGTAAAGTGAATATTCCTATCTCTCCTGAGGTATTCGACAAGCTGTACAATAAAGTATGTGCTTACCTGGAAGGTAAAGAAGTGTGGGTGCGCGATTCTTACGCCTGCGCCGACCCTAAATACAGGTTGAACATACGCGTCGTGAATGACACCCCGTGGGCCAACCTGTTTTGCAACGACCTGTTCCTGCGTCCTACAGAAGATGAGATAAAAACACAAAACCCTGACTGGCTGATACTACAGGCGCCCGGCTTCCAGGCCGACCCCGCTGTTGATGGCACACGCCAGGGCAACTTCACGATAGTTAACTTCACTAAGAAAGTAATACTGATTGGTGGCTCGGCTTATACCGGCGAAATGAAGAAAGGTATCTTTGGTGTACTGAACTTCCTGCTGCCGCACGAGCATAACGTACTGAGCATGCACTGCTCTGCCAACGAAGGTAAAGACGGCGATGTAGCCCTGTTCTTTGGCCTGTCGGGCACTGGTAAAACTACCCTGAGCGCTGACGTCAACCGCGCGCTGATAGGTGACGACGAGCACGGCTGGGCCGATGGTTCTGTCTTCAACTTCGAGGGTGGCTGCTACGCAAAAGTAATAGACCTGAGTGCTGAAAAAGAGCCCCAGATATACAATGCCATCAAACACGAGGCACTGCTGGAAAACATCGTATTCAAGGCCGGTACCAACGAGCCTGACTATACTGACGGCAGCATCACGGAAAATACCCGTGCTGCTTATCCCATACACAACATTCCTAACGCTAAAGAACCATCATACGGCGGCGACCCGAAGAATATCTTCTTCCTGACCTGCGATGCGTTTGGTATACTGCCCCCAATCAGCAAGCTTACTACGGGCCAGGCTATGTACCACTTCATCAGCGGATACACTGCTAAAGTTGCAGGTACCGAGGTGGGTGTTACCGAGCCGCAGACTACATTCTCTGCCTGCTTCGGCCGTGTGTTNNCACCCCGATGTAAAAGTATGGCTGATCAACACAGGCTGGAGCGGCGGCGCCTATGGCACCGGTAGCCGTATGAGCCTGAAGTACACACGTGCTATGATAACAGCAGCTATGAACGGCGAGCTGGACAATGTAGAGTACAAAGCGCATAATGTATTTGGCGTACTGATACCGCAGACATGCCCCAACGTGCCCGACGAGATACTGAATCCCCGCAGCACATGGGCCGACAAAGAAGCTTACGACAAGAAAGCGAATGAACTGGCGCAGTTGTTCAACAAAAACTTTGAGCAGTTTGCAGACCAGGCTAATGACGAAATACGCAGTTCTGCCCCCAAAGTAATGCAGGACGCATAATCGTTGATTAATAATATTAATTAGCCAACCCCCTGATGAACAGTCAGGGGGTTTTGCTTTGGAGCACTATTCATATATTACATACATAAAATCAACTTCACTTCACGTCATGTTTTGATTATTTTTATTGGCAAAAACCAGATGAACAGACTTGCTATCAAGGTTTCATTTTACTTTCTCATACTTGTGGCTTTGTTATCAATAGCAGTCTTGTTTCCTGGCTCATACAGTGTCGATAGTATAATACAATATGACCAGGTCCAAAATANNTCATGACTGGCATAGCCCTATACTGCCTTTCATATGGAAGGCATTGGTTTCTGTAACAGGGAAATACTATTCCTTGTACATCATGCAAATGGTTCTCTATTGGACGTTTATTTACCTGTTATTGTTCAAGCTGACTAATAACATTTATGTGATGGTGGCAGGCATGGCATTTGCATTGTTCTCCCTGTACATTCCTCAGTATGTAATGAAGGATACCCATATGATAATAGCATGGGGCATAGCGGGTGTACTTACAATCTTATTACACAGAAATACTTACAACCCTATTAACAGAATGTTTCTTGTTGCCGTTGTCGTATTGCTGATCACATATGGTACCGGCCTCCGAATAAGCAATATTATCTCGTCAGCAATATTGTTTTATATGCTTGTTGACACATTTAAAATAAGCAGGGTAAAGAAACTGATTAGTACATTACTCATATGCATAATAGCCGTCTTTTGTATTAACTCCTTTATATACAATATACTCCATGCCGAAAAGAAATACCCTGAATACAAACTCATGCTGCTGGATGTTGCAGGCATTTCAAAAAAAACAGGGAAAAACTACATTCCGGAGTCTGTTCAAAACGAAGGCTTTAACAGGGAAAAACTATACTCTGAATATACACCTGCATCTATAGATGATATATACTGGCCTGCGGCCGGTACTGTACCCATGTTTCGGGAACCGGACGCAGAGCTGAACGCAGAACTTAATAAGGAGTGGCTACGCGCAATAAAAGAAAACCCGATAGTATATTTAAAAAACCGGTGGACGGGCTTCCTATACTTTTTAAGAATAAATGAGCGCTTTGCTAAACGTGATTATTGGGATGTTGCAATTTTCGTAGCAGATAACAATGCGAATATCAGGGCCCGCAATTCGGAATATATATACGAAGTGTTTACACTTCACTATTACCTGCATCAGCACAGTTATTTTTTCGCACCTTGGTTGTGGTTACTATTAAATACTGTCATACTGCTATATTGCGGTATAGGATACGCGCGCACTAAATCTTCGGAATATAAACTCCAGGGATTGTTGCAACTCTCCGGCATTATCCTGTTGCTGAGTATGTTCCTAATTTATCAACACGACCGTGACTTCCGTTATACTTATTGGAATTATATACTGGCATTTACCGGCCTTTTGCATTGCACATATCTTGGATACATGCGCAATAAGAAAATTCAATAATGCTAAACGGAATACAGAAGCAGCTATACACTTTAAACCTCAATTTCTAAATCGACCTAATACATTTTATCAATTAAGTCTGCCTCGCCTACTATCCAAACTTTATCATTAATCTCAAAAACGGTATCAGATTCAGGGTTTAATATACGCCTGCCACCACGCTCTATGCCAACAACAAGGCCTTGTGTTTTTTCGCGAATAGCACTTTCCCTAATGGTTTTATCCAACATAAATGCCCCTTCCCGAACAATAATTTTCTTCAAAACGATTTCATGTTGCTCATCCAACTCCTGTTGTCCGGCATCCGGCTGAATGAATTGTTTGAACGCATCCAACTGTTCGTCAGTACCTATTACAAACATCCTGTCGCCTGGATAAATACGCTCGTGACGGGCTGGAGCTACTATGGTGAATATTTCCCCTCGCTTAATCATAGCAATATTCACCCCTATCTTCTCTCGTATGGCTAGTTCTTCCAGTGTCTTGCCCATACAATGAGAACCTACTGGCAAAATATATTGGGCTATGTGTGCATCCCAGGGCGCCAGCTCTTTGCGGTTGATACGGGCCTCCACTATTTCCCGCTGGTTGAAATTGTAGAAGAACCTTGTTTCCAGCCGCAGATAAAATGCATGAATCTTTTTTGCAAAAAACAAGACAATAGCAATAAGTACTATCGCAGAAGAAATAGCATAACCAATTGGGAAAAACACGATAAACGTAGCTGTAATAATTGCAATAGCCATGCCTACCCGTATAAGCCTGAGTAATAAAAGTGGCCCGTGGTAGCGCTTGTTTGCCCAAAGGTTGGCAAATGACTTAGGCTGTAACTTGCGCATTACCAACGCCCACAAAAACGGAGATATTGCAAACAGACAAGTCGCAACAGTTAATATCGTACCCCAGAAATAGTTATCAATCTTTGTCAGCGCCATATCATGGACCACCTCAACAAAAAGTACAATGATGCCGGCAGCTATCAGCAATGTAAATACCGATATCAGGATAAAGGAGCGGAGTACAAGCTGCCAGTCGCCTGCCGAGTTGATAGTTTGAGCACCTGTACTATTCCTTACCAATGTTTTCAGCCATTTATCAGGCAATATATTTTCCAACTTATTGTATAACGGGCCTGCCGCTTTAATCATGTATGGCGTAGAGAAAGTAGTAAGAGCCGATACTGCTACGGCTATTGGGTACAAGTAGTTGCTTGTAACATTTAAAGTAACACCCAACGTTGCTATGATGAAAGAGAACTCACCTATCTGCCCCATACTCATGCCGGCGTAAACTGATGTTTTTAAAGGCTGGCCGGATATANNTAACATGTAATACTTTGAAGAATACAAATACAAGAGTAATGAGCAAAATAGGCCCGGCGTAGTCAACCAGTATTGCAGGGTTAATCAACATACCTACCGATACAAAGAACACTGCGCCAAACAGGTCTTTCACCGGCGTAATAATATGCTCGATGCGTTCAGCCTGTACAGTTTCTGCCAATATAGAGCCCATAATAAAAGCACCTAAAGCAGGCGAAAATCCTGCCAGGGAGGCTAGTATCACCATGAGCAGGCAAAAGCCTATAGCCAGCACTAATAGGGTTTCATCATTCAGGTGTTTTTGCACACGGCTGAGAAAGGACGGGATAAAGAATATGCCTGCTATGAACCATAGTACAAGAAAGAACGCCAGTTTGAGAATAGACAATAACATTTCCATACCGGCAAATTCGCGGCTGACAGAAATAGTAGTGAGCAAAACCATAAGCACGACGGCCACTAAATCCTCTACTATCAGTACACCAAATACCAGGTCGGCAAATTTCTTGCCCTTAATGCCCTGCTCGTCGAAGGCGCGGATGATGATGGTAGTGGATGCTATTGATAATATACCACCCAGGAATATACAGTCCATAATAGGCCAACCCATCAGCCTGCCCAGTATAAAGCCCACACCCANNACCGAGCACCACGGGTTGCTTCAGCCATTTGAACAACAGCGTGGTGAGCCCGGCAACAACCAGTATCAGCCCCAGGTCTTGTATGAGATGCGGAAGATGGTTCATGTGAAAGCTAAAAATACGTTATTACGCCGAGTTTATGTCCCTGCATTATCGAACAAATGCTCATTACAATTTAAGGTAATTCTATTCTATTTTTGCCAGAACATTACACTCACTGTAACTAACATGTTATTTAACTCTTTTGAATACCTGTTATTCCTACCCCTGGTTTTCTTCATATATTGGTTGAAAACGCCTAACAGGATAGTATGGCAAAACGGTGTCATCGTTGTTGCCAGTTATGTTTTCTATGGCTGGTGGGATTGGAAGTTTCTATTGCTGATAGCCGCCAACACAACGGTAGATTATCTTGTTACGCGCCGGATGGCTGGCATACCGGATAAAAAAAGGCGTAAACCCTGGATGCTCCTCAGCTTGTTTTTCAACCTGGGCATCTTGTGTTTTTTTAAGTACTTCAATTTCTTTGTTGATTCATGNNAGGATTGTTGGCATATTTTAAATACACCAATTTCTTTATCGATAATTTCAATATACTTTTTAGTGGAAATATGAAGTTTGAAGATATAATTCTTCCGGTTGGGATTTCGTTTTATACATTTCAAACCATAGCCTATGTGGTAGATGTATATAAGGACAAAATAAAACCGACCAACAGCCTACTTACCTATGCTGCATTCATCAGTTTCTTTCCTCAGCTTTTAGCAGGCCCAATAGAACGTGCCAGTAATATGATGCCACAGATGTCTACTGAAAGGAGGTACAGGCATGTGCAAATAATGGAAGGGCTCAGGCTGATACTGTGGGGATTGTTTAAGAAAATAGTTATAGCAGATACACTCGCTTTAGCCGTTGCACCCATTTTTGAAGTGTGGTATGCTAAAACAGGAACAACGATACTAATGGGTGGTTTGTTCTTCACCTTCCAGATGTATGCAGACTTCAGCGGTTACTCTGATATAGCTGTAGGCTCCGCTAAAATGATGGGGGTTGAATTATCAACGAATTTCAGGTTTCCCCTGTTCAGCCGCAACATGGTAGAATATTGGCAGCGATGGCATATATCGTTATCCACTTGGTTTAAAGACTATGTGTATATACCAATGGGCGGCTCGCGGAAGGGTATTATACGGGCTTCATTCAATGTTTTATTCATTTTCTTTCTTAGCGGGTTGTGGCATGGGGCCAACTTGCCATTTGTAGTATGGGCGGTATNNTATTGGCCTGAGTTTATTTATCGTAAAATTAAAAAGCGACCGATGATTGGCCATATCCATAACAGGCCGTTAAAGTACCTGGTATCAGCTGCACAGATACTATTTATGTGGTATGTATTGTCGTTAGCAAGATTGTTTTACCGCAGCCCTGATATTCAGCAAGGTGCATTAATGTTTAAAAAATCAATTGTAATGGCCTTCACACCATTGCAACATGGCGAATACTTATGGTATATAGTTGCAATGGTGGTGCTGGATTACTTTATAAGAAGAGACGAGCGCAACCCTATGCCTATGAAAAACCGGTTGTTGAGATACTCATATTGCTCGTGTCTTATTATTGCTATATTCTTTCACCTTGATAATGATGCTTCAGAATTTCTGTATTTCCAGTTTTAAAAAGATCATGCAACCAACCTGATGACAAGGACTATTCTGAATATTATTCGTTTTACCGTATTTTTCATAGTATTCTACATAATTGTAATGCTGTTGATTGCTTCCAGTACTGCTTTTACTTTCAGGGTAGAGAAATTCTTTTTCAAAACATTACACATCAGTAGTTTTAACGGCCAAAGAGCACAAGAACTGGAAGAATGGCAGGCAACAGATACACAGCATCCTGCAGGGGTGATATTGGGTNNTAATGTAAATCCCTATGTCCTCAGTGACAATACCGGTATAGATTTTTTTATGGCAGGCAATGATGGGCAGCCTATCAGCAACTCATTGAACATGTTGCAATACTGCCTGCGCTCCGGTAAAAAACTGGACTATGTATTGTTAGGCATAGATCACCTGGTATGGGATTTCAAAGATGAGGGCGCCGCGCTTGAGTGGATGATAACCGATGGCAATCCATACCAGAGGCATTTATTGGAAATGGCCGTGGACGCGCACAGCAGTGAGGTGGCGATGATATATAGCTACCTGTTGCTGAAAAAAATCTTACCCTTCAGCAAATACTATTACAAAGCCCCGCCTTCGTATACACACTACATAGGGAAAGGGTATATCTGTAGCTCAAAAGACCGTGAAAAATTGCAGTTCTCGGCCACAGTGGACGACAGAACTTTTTCTGCCAACAACTATAATGCGGCAAATGAGATAATAAATACCTGCAAAGCCAATGATATAACCTTAATACTATTGAAACCTAAACTAATAAACTATAATGGCCGTAACGATACGTTGGATAACAAAGGTGTACCTGTAATTGACGCATCTGAAGCACCTGTTGACACATCTCTCTACTTCGACAACTACCATATGTATTGCGAAGGAGNNACTGTCTATTCACAATGGATAGCGGAAGAAATCAATAAAATTATAAATAGCAGCGATTAGTGAATTCTTATGAGCTATTACTAACCAGTTACGATTTAAGGCTTAAAGCAGTCATCTTAACGCAACATGGTGAATTCATCAGCTATCCATTCGCTGTATATAGCTGTACCTCTACAGTACAGATGATAATTATCGTAAAACATTCCTGTATCAACAGGTGCCTTTGATGAGTCTGTAAAATATGTAAAGAACAAGATTATATATCGGGAGCACTCATGTCCGCTATCGCACATAAGACATGACCCGTACATAATGCTACTTCACTTATTATATCAAAAGCTCTTACCGAGTACGTTAGCAACACCAATGAATTGCTTAATATCTGACAACTGCTACCCTCATTTTAAAAAACACCAGTCGATTTTCTCACCTGCTTTCATCACCGCAGAACACCCATTATGCTTCATCGGGCTTCCATGCGTCAAACAGCATATTCAGGTAATAATTTTCTTCCTTAGTTATCACATTATCTGCTTTTGTGAGTTCTATAGCAAACTGCAGCAGGTTATTGCGTTCTTCCTCCGTACTATCATCATAAAAATCATCCATCATTTTACGGAAGTGTGGTTCCCACTCTTCTGGCTTGCGCGAACTGATGACATCCATTTCCCTGTCCAAGTCAACGTGTATAGGAAATTCCTGCACGAGATAATCCCGGATAATCGTATCTTCTTCAGCAATAAACTTGCGGTCTACGGCAGATAACAACATCAAAAGGTGGTAACCGGCAATGGTCTTGTTTACGCGATTGTTTGGCATACAGTTAATATATTTTTATTATATCTGCGATGTCAGCAGCAAATCCAGGTCAGTATATTTAAAGTCAAATTTTTTAGCGATGGGTGCGTTTGTGACGCAACCTTTATAGATATACACGCCATTGCGTATACCCGCCTTGGCCTGTATCAGCGCTTCAAGGCCACCCATATCAGTACAGTCCAGCAATATGGGCATAAGTACATTGCTGATGGCCATAGATGCAGTGCGTGATACGCCGGATGCGATATTGGGTACACAGTAGTGTACAACATCGTACTTCCTGAATATAGGTTTTTCGTGCGTGGTCACTTTGGACGTTTCAAAGCAGCCTCCCCTGTCTATGCTCACATCCACTATCACGGAGCCTGCTTTCATATTTGCGACCATATCATCCGATACCACTACAGGTGTCATGCCATTGATGGGCTTGAGCGCACCTATAACTACATCTGCCGTTGCCAGTTCCTCTGCCAGTGTCACGGGCTCCAGCACCGATGTGAACACCCTTTGCCCAACATTGTTCTGCAGGCGCATCAGTCTGTATATCGAGTTATCAAAAACTTTTACTACCGCGCCCAGGCCTATGGCAGCACGTGCAGCATATTCACCCACAACACCCGCACCCAATATCACCACGCGTGCAGGTGGTATGCCTGTAATACCGCCCAGCATGATACCCTTACCACTGTGGACATTGCTCAGGTATTTAGCGGCGTTTAATATAGCCGTATTGCCGGCTATTTCGCTCATAGACCGTACAATGGGATAAGTGCCTGCATCGTCTTTTATTGAGTCGAAAGCTATGGCTATGATTTTCTTGTTAACCAAGTGTTCCAGCATTTCAGCCTTCAGCAGCGGCATATGTATGGGAGATATGACAAACTGGTTAGGCTGCAACGATGGTATATCTTCTTCGGAGATAGGCGCTGATTTAATAATGGCATTAGCTTTGAACACCTCCTCACGCTCGTATGCAATGTGTGCGCCTGCCTCGCTATAATCAGTATCGTAATAAAACGACCCTTCGCCGGCATTATGTTCTACTATCACCTTATTACCATTATTCACCAATACCGATACCGCTTCAGGCGTAAGTGCAATGCGGTTTTCCTGGAAAGATGTTTCTTTGGGAATACCTATAAAGAGCTTTTTCTTTTTGGGCAATACCTCCAGTGTCTCCTCCAGCGGCACATACGAAAATGATGGTGAAACATACGGCTTCTTACTCATGCGCGCACTAAATATGTAATTTTCAGAAAATTAATAAAATCCCCCTGATAAAGGAAGCTTTACAGAAAACTTAACATAATCTATTCTTTTTCAATGCATAATGAGATTATCCAACGACATATCCTGACATGAGTAGGTATTACTTACTACAAATTAACAGTCTGTTCCATGGCAGATACCAACATAACACATACTTGTATGTTATGATATAAGACTAATGCGCGATGTTATGAAAAAGGTGTGGACGGTAGTCAGTCTGGTTACATTATTTGCTGCTATATATCATGCAGCGCCATTTATTGGTTTACCTGATCGTTTAATCATAGGCATGTTTATTTTATCTCCGTTCCTGGTGGTATATATGGCTTATGTTATATTGAAATATGGCAAGCCTTCAGCATATACCTTTGACGAAAGGTGGTACGAAGACAAATGAACGCGAAGCCTAATACAATCTTCCCCACCATATTGGCAATGGGGTAGAGAGAAAGAGCGGAAAGGAATATTGTTATAAATGACAAGTTTATGTTGGTGAGCGTGACAGTTGTTTTGTTTTAGTTCTGAGCGGGATGCGTAGACCGGTGGAAGTCTACGTGGCTAAGGATTCAAATCTCCTGATTTGCGAAAACCCTATCTTTGCGGCCATGAATTATCAACTGTTGAAGCGTTTTCGCCAGGTGGCGGTGCTGGAGGGGATTTCTTACCTACTGCTGTTGTTTATAGCTATGCCGCTGAAGTATATGGCCGATATGCCGGAAGCTGTGAAATACACAGGCTGGGCGCACGGTATACTCTTTGTACTGTACGCGCTGCTGCTGGTACAGTGCTGGCAGAGTTATCGCTGGAGCTTTGGCAAGGCAGCCGTGGTATTTATGGCTTCGCTGCTGCCCTTCGCACCATTTATTGTAGACAGGAAACTGAAGGTGGAAGAAACGCCTACTGCTTAGCAACATAGATAGCGTACTTCTCCTCGAAGAATGGTTCTTCAAAAATATCATGCACACTCCAAGCCTCGGCCCTGAGGCCTGACTCTTTTATCTCTTTTTGCAGGTCGCCGCCCTTAAGGCAGATGAGGCCATTGTGCAGTTCGTCCGACTTTTTGCCCGGCACCAGTGCGGGTGATACCCAGCGCCAGAGGTCGCCCAGCGGGGCAACGGCGCGGGAAACGGCAAAGTCGAATTTCCTGTTCTTTATATCCTCCACCCTGCTATGTACAGCGGTCACGTTCTTGAGGCCTACACCCTCCGCTACGGCGTTTACCACTTTTATCTTTTTGCCAATGCTGTCCACCAGCAGAAATTCCACATCGGGGAAAAATATAGCCAACGGTATGCCTGGGAAGCCCCCACCCGTGCCTATGTCTATCACCCGTGCGCCAGCATGAAAATTGCAGAGTACGGCAATAGCCAGTGAATGCAATATATGTTTCTCATACAGCGCGTCAATATCCTTGCGGGAAATGAGGTTTATTTTCTCGTTCCACTCGCGGTAGAGGCCGTCGAGGGCGCGAAACTGTTCTTCCTGTTTGGGAGTAAAGTCGCTGAAGTATTTTAGAATTATGTCCACTGCTGCTTGTTTTTCCAGAGTATGTATGGCAAAAAGGCAAAGTTATATACCAGCCAGCCAAAATCGAACAAAGGGAAAAATCTTATCAATCGTCGCTCGGACAGTATGCAGGCCGTACGCTGCCATACGGTCCAGTATATCACGCTGCGAAAAGCCATAATACCCAGTGCCTCGCCCCAGTGAGGGGTAAAAAGCAGTATAAAAAAACTGAGCCATGCCAGCGCATGCGAAAAGCCGTAATTAGCCAGCAGCATCTTTACCAGCCAGCGGTAGTATTTACCTGTGGACAGGTGCCTTTGTTTCTGGCGTGCGTATTCGCCCCAGTTGGTTTTAGCATCTGTAATAGTAAATGCCGCGGGGTGTGACACTACGCATACATTGTGCTTACCGCCCGCCGCCTGCATCAGCAGGTCGTCGTCGCCTGATGGGAGCTTGCCCCACTGTGGGGAGGCCTGCGCTTTGAGGAATGCGGCGCGGGTACATGCCAGGTTGCGTCCAACCGCCATGTAGGGCCTGCCCGCCCGTGCGTATGAGCTGAACTGCATAAAGGCATGTACCGTTTCCCAACGTATGAAGGAGTTGAGCACAGACTGCTCCGTTTTATATTGCCCGTACCCTGTGACTATCTCCTTACCCTCGTGGAACGGCCTGGCCATATGTTGCAGCCATAATGAACTGGCGGGCATACAATCGGCATCGGTCATTACCAGTATATCGTGTTGGGCTATGGCTATAGCTTCGTTGAGAGCATGTTTCTTGCCGGGATATTTGCGGGGGGCACCCGGGGGGATAGTAACTATCTGCAGGTTGCTGTGCAGGTTTTGCATGGCCTGCAAGAGTTGTTCAGTGCCATCGTCGGATGCATCGTTCACCACTATTACCTCGTACAGTGCATTACCCGCGGCATTCATGTATCTTTGCGCCAGCACTGCCGGCAAGTNNTTGTGCGCGCAGATGATAACCGACACCGGTTTGGAAGGGTTATAATCGGCTTTCCTTTGCGAAAGCGAAAAAATATGTACAAAGAAATAAAGCACGAAACCCAGCTGTATAGCTATGCAGAGCAGGAACAGTAAAAGTACAGCTGTGGTGAACATACAGCAAAGAAACAAATAATAGTTTTAACAAGGCATTCAGTTTATAAAGAGGAGTTTTGACGGGGCAATAATGGAATTTACACTCTCAGCTACAGATACACAATCACAGGCCAGGGCGGGCGTTATCAGCACTGCACACGGCGATATTGAAACACCTATTTTCATGCCAGTGGGCACCATAGGCAGCGTAAAGGCGGTGACACAGCAGCAATTGAAAGAAGAGGTGAAAGCCGAGATCATACTCGGCAATACCTACCACCTGTACCTGCGCCCCGGCACGGATATACTTGAGCAGGCGGGCGGGCTACATAAGTTCAACGGCTGGGGCAGGCCTATACTAACCGACAGCGGCGGCTACCAGGTTTTTTCGCTGGCCAATAACCGCAAGCTGAAAGAAGAGGGCGCGCTGTTTCAATCGCATATAGATGGCTCCAGGCACCTGTTCACCCCGGAGAATGTAATAGATATACAGCGCAGTATTGGCGCGGATATAATCATGGCTTTTGACGAATGTCCACCCTACCCCAGCGACTATGCTTATGCTAAAAAGTCGATGGAGCTAACCCACCGCTGGCTGGCGCGTTGCGTGCAGCGCATGGGAGAAACGGAACCTAAATATGGCTACGAACAATCACTATTCCCCATTGTGCAGGGCAGCACTTATAAAGACCTGCGGGCTATATCCTCAGAGTTTATCGCATCTATGGAATGTGATGGTAATGCAATAGGCGGGTTGAGTGTAGGCGAACCGGAAGAGATGATGTACGAGATGGCGGCCCTGTGTTGCGAATACCTGCCTGCCGATAAGCCACGCTACCTGATGGGCGTGGGCACACCCTGGAACATACTGGAGAACATTTCGCTGGGCATAGATATGTTTGACTGTGTAATGCCCACCCGCAATGGCAGGAACGGCATGTTATTTACAGGCAATGGGGTTATCAATATCAAGAATAAAAAATGGGCAACCGACTTCAGCCCGATAGATGAATCGATAGACTGCCCCACC
>DINJ01000065.1:0-268 GCA_002423665.1 Bacteroidetes bacterium UBA5543
CCGATGAGTTTCATAAACTGATACCCAACTCGGAGGTACACTGGATAGACAAATGCGGCCATGCGCCTATGATGGAGGTGCCCGGTGAGTTCAATACGATACTCAACGGTTTCCTGGCAAAGCACAAAGGCTGATATTTTAACTGTTTTCATTAGTACCTGTGCTGATAAAGCCTGACCTTTGCAGGGCGTAGCATTGTACAGAAAGTCTGAAAAATCAAGCTAAGCCATGTCTATACAGAAAATAATAGCATACGATATACCCACTA
>DINJ01000065.1:348-2462 GCA_002423665.1 Bacteroidetes bacterium UBA5543
CCCTGGTAAAGGAGGAAGACATGCTGGAGTGGGATAGTCCCGAAAAGCCACTGAGCGAATCGGACTTTATGAGGTATAGCCCTGCGGTATTTGCCGGAGGCCATGCCTATGAAGCCATGCGTATGCTCTATAATCAGCACCTGGGCATATTGCCGGTAACGGACGACCNNAACCGTGCTACCAACAAGCTGGAGCTGACCATCAAAACCAACCGTACCAACCTGGAACTGCTGGCCGCTACCTACGAGCGCTACGGCTATACCGTAAAAGAAATGTACGGCGAGCGCAGCAACCGCGATGATATGATGGACCGTTACAACCTGCTGATGGCCTACTTAAATATGTAATACCCCCTGATGATAGCGATAGACAACATACTGGTGAGTGATGAGATAGTGGAGGAGCAGTTTGTATGCGACCTGAACAAATGCAAAGGCGGCTGCTGTGTAGACGGTGACTGCGGTGCACCTCTTACTGAAGAAGAGACAAAGCTTGTTGCTGAAAACTATCCTAAGGTGAAACACCTGCTGCATATTGACTACATAAAAGAGATAGAGCGCACGGGCACACATACCATAGATGATGAGTATGGCTACGTGACGCCCACCCTCAACGGTGGTGTATGCGTATATGCTTATACAGATTTTGGCGGTGTGGTAAAGTGCAGCTTTGAAAAGCTATACCTCGAAGGCAAAATAGACTTCCCCAAACCGATAAGCTGCCACCTGTACCCTATAAGGGTAAAGAAGAGCAAAGACTTTGAAGCGCTGAACTACTCGCCGCGCAAAGTGCTGTGCGCACCCGCCTGCAAGCTGGGGCAGAAGCTGAAAGTGCCCGTGTACCANNGGGCCGCTGGTGCGTGCCTACGGCGAAGAGTTTTACGACGCGCTGGACGCCACCGCCAAAATGATGGCTGACAAAAAATAAAAGAACTTCATGGTTTTATAATTCCTTGCGCAGGCGCGCTACAGGAATGTTGAGTTGCTCGCGGTACTTGGCTACTGTACGACGTGCTATGTTATAACCTTTCTCCTGCAACATATTAGTGAGTTTCTCGTCGCTGAAGGGCTTGCGTTTGTTTTCGTTTTTAATGATGTCGTTGAGAATGTTTTTTACTTCTCGGGTAGATACTTCTTCGCCGTCATCGTTCTTCAGTGCTTCTGAGAAGAAATATTTCAGCTTGTAGGTGCCGAACTCCGTCTGCNNTTTCATCACCTGTCAGGAAGAACTGCTGCTGGAATTCGATAATTGCCTGCATGGTTTGCAGCAGTGTGTGCTGGCGTTGCTTGATGGCATCTATAAACCATTTGGCGCTGTCCAGCTTTTGTTTGATAAACATCAGCGCTTCCTTCTGACGCTTATCCTTTTTATCACCACGGTCGTATGCCTGCATCATCTCCCTGTATCCTTCTGACACGCGCAGCTCGGGTGCATTACGGGCGTTGAGCGACAATTCCAGCTTGCCATTGTTGTTGTACACAAAAAAGTCGGGCAGGATATAGCTTTCCGCCTTGTTGACTATAGCAAATGCAGAGCCGGGCTTTGGGTTCAGCTTCAGTATCAGGTTGATGACCTCTTTGAACTCCTCGTTATCCAGGTCCAGGTGCTTCTGTATTTTGTCGTAGTGCTTCTTGATGAACTCGTTGAAGTACTTGTCTATCACCTTGATGGCGGCAGTTNNCCAGCACCTCCGCTTCGTCTGTTTCGAGGCTGCGGCCAAAAGCCAGGTCGTCTACCAGTGCCAGCGGGTCGCGGCGCAGGTATCCATCTTCGTCTATACTACCTATTATTTGCTCGGCTATGGCCTGGCGGTCATCATCCAGCCCCAGCATACCCAGTTGGTTCAGCAGGTGGTCGTGAAAGCTGGTTTCTACACGCACAGGGCTTTCGGGGCGTTCGTTTTCCTGCCCGTTGTAATAGTCGGCATTATAGTCGCCTCCGCCCTCATCTTCTCCACGCAAAAAGTCGTCCAGGTCTATATTTTCCGAGTCATCGCTGCTCAGTTCTACATCGTCGGTTTCGTATTCTTCTTCCTTGTCGCTGTCCAGGTTATACTCATCGTCATTGGCCTCGCTACCCAGCTCCAGGGCGGGGTTTTCTTCCATCTCTTCTTT
>DINJ01000065.1:2563-2754 GCA_002423665.1 Bacteroidetes bacterium UBA5543
CGCTGCCCGGCATAGAGGCCTTGATGGTTTCCCAATATTTTAGTTGGTTTCGTGTCCAATTCGGTGCTGTGGGAACAAAATTTGTTCCCTGTATAGAGTGAATTGTTGTGTTTTGTTGTGGTTTTCATGGTTGGTTGTTTTTGTAAATGTTTGATATAGAATTGATTGGTAAAAGTGTTGCTCCCGTACGT
>DINJ01000065.1:2867-36293 GCA_002423665.1 Bacteroidetes bacterium UBA5543
ACAAAATCGCCGCCATGGCGGGACAAGTGTTCCATAATGATTCCATAAAAACGAAATAAGATTTTGGAAGCGGATGGGTGATATGTGGGGGTGGATTGCATGGGAATGGTTTTCTGGCTGACGGTTTAACAAAATTACGAACAGCAGGAAGCTCGTGAATCGAGCCATATTTACTATATCAAATATACGCAAATTAATACATAATATCAAAAATAATAAATGTCCATTATTGCGTGTTTTTGTCACAAGTCGAAAAGACTTGTGACAATATGGGATAATAAATCACAACCTGCTGTATATGNNGTTCACATATTCGGTAGGATTGATGGCAGCCAATATCGTGTGGCCTCTTATTTCAACGTAATATTTCTTTTTACCATTATCATCTGTCACTAATCTTGCATTATCAATAGCCTTTTGAACTTCTGCCTTAAATTCAGATCTTATATTTTGACGTTCCAGCATGTTTACAAACTCATCAATCAGATGGCGACTATCATGATACATAGGATAAAAACCAAATTCAATTGCAGTGTCAATTGCTACGTCTATTTTGCCAAGTTGTTCGTAACAAAGCATTTCTAATAGTGCCAATCCAGATTGGTAGCTAATAATACCATTAACACATCCCTCCCTAATAAAATATTTATCTCTTGCCAGCTTCAGATATGGTAGAGCTTTTTGCGGCTGTTTATGTTCTGTGTAAAATTTGCCGAGACTACTTGCAGCTCTGTAAGTGTAGTCTTTTGCAATCCTAATACTATACCATTTATAGCAATCATCAGGAACCTCTATCTTGTATATGTCTTTCTTAGTTACACGTATGCTTTCCCCTGTTACCGGATCTTCATATATCCCTGGCGTTTGGTTATAACCCTCGCGCTCAAAAAAAATATGATTGGAGGGTAATGCTTTTTGTCCTGTAACAAAATATAGTATTGCAGTTACTTCTTCTACATTCAGTTGTGCAAACTCTTTAGGTGCGTCTTTTACTACAATTTCCTGCGCTTTTTCAAGGATCCCAATCATTTCTAAATAATCACCATTACATGATTCTGATGTCTTGTATATCATTATTTGTGCAGAAGACCTTAAAAAGAGTAAACTGCAACAAAATGCGAGTATGTAGGAGTAGTACAGCATCATTCAATTTTAAATAAATATACTGAAGCTTATTAATGTTATATAAGTAGGAAACAAATCTTTCTCACCCACACCTCAGCATCTCAGGAGATCATCACGTCCCCCTCATACTTCGGGGTCCTCATGATGACGGTATTACTGGGCAGTGTTAACCACCCCTGATTGGCACATGCCTTAAAAGCATGTGCCGATTGACCCCTCCTAAAAACCCCGCACGAGCGGGACAGGCAGGAGGGGAGCTGAATTTTTAATGACAAAAATCATCTTTCACGCAAAATAGTGGTGACGAAGGTTAGGAATCGGGTGGAGGTGTTTGGGTAATTTTATATCGGGTATCAACTATGCCTGTTATGTTTAAGAAACTGTTTGCCATAATCGTATTTTCCGCTGTGCTGATGCAGACATTCAGCACGGTGATGATAATGGTGGCGTTTTATGCCAACAGGGATTATATAGTCGCCAAACTGTGCGAAAACAGGGACAAACCCAAAATGCAATGTAATGGTAAGTGCAGCCTGAACAAACAACTGGCCAAAGAGGCCGAACACCAGGCACCCGTACCGCAGAACGTACATAAAGAAGAACTGCTGCTGTACTATGAGGGCAGTACGTTCGCTATCAGCTACGGGCAACAGCCGACAGAAGAGGGTAGGCAATTCCCCGCTTACAATGAGCTAAATACAATTGATTTGCCCGGCGCCATTTTCCATCCGCCCGATTATACTGTTTAAGTTGTAGGTATAGTATTACAAGGTAAGTAACTGCATCCTGCGGGATGTATATGCTGCTGTGTATGTATATGCCTGCATACTGCTGCTATGCAGGCCATGCCTGCGGTTTATCCTTTATTATTTTAAAAACAATTTTTATGACTATTAATAAGTTTTCATACAGCTTATTGCTGGCTGCATTATTCACTGTAGTGGCTATTGGCTGCAAAAAGAAAGAGAATGTTATTCCTGATACGAATACACCTGTAACACCCGCTTCGCCCACCGATGGCTATACGAAACTGGGCAACGCCTACGCTACGGGTGCGGGTATAATGGTGGAGGTATATGGCAAAGAGGCTGCCTTTACCGGCTACAACAAAATATACATAGCGCTGCGCGACAGTATGACCAATGATTTTATAGAAAGCGCGGAAGTGAAGCTGGCGCCGAAAATGCAGATGGCTACTATGAGCCATGCCGCTCCTTTTGAAAATCCTGCCAGCGCTACTGCGGTGAATAAACTGTTTCCTGCTACGGTAAGTTTTATCATGTCCTCATCTACAGGTACATGGACACTGGGTGTGCAGGTGCAAAACTTTGCCAACAACAAGACTGGCACTGCCGATGTAGCGATAGAAGTGAAAGACCCCACGCCGATGAAGATGTTCTCATTTGTATCACCGGTTGATTCGGGTAAATATTTTATTGGGTTTATTCCACCCGCTAACCCGACAACGGGGCTGAATGATTTTGAATTTGTGGTGTATAAGAAGGCCTCGATGATGATGTTTCCGCCGGACAGCAGTATGACTGTGACATTTGAGCCTGAGATGCCGACTATGAACCATGGTTCGCCCAATAACGTGCAGCCTGTGCATGTAGGCATGGGACATTATAAAGGCAAAGTAAACTTTACCATGCCAGGGCTGTGGCGCATGCATATGGAATTTAAATCGGGCACAACGGTAGTGGATGCAACGCATTATTTTGATTTTACGCTGTAAAGGCAAGACGGGGTTGTTTCCAACCCCGTTGTTTTTTATCAGAGAAAAAACGTCCCCTCCCGGGAACGGGAAAGGACTCTCTTTTTTCAGCAAATCAAGTGAAAGGGGGTGCGTCTGTATATGTCTATTGCATCAAGCCAAAGTGAACTGTTGAATAACAGAGTGTAAAACTAATAACAGGGTATGGGGAAAATATGCGTAGAACTACGCAATCTGATAGCGTATGCTACCCATAAAGCCATGGATACATCAATGAATTAATGATTGTTAAAAAAAACAGTAATGAAAAGAATATACTACATCCTACTGCCGGTGCTGCTGATGCAGGCTTGTGCAGCGGGTAATAATGAACAGGAAGCTGTTACTAATGTGACAGAAGAAGAGCAACACCATAGCCATGAAAGCGAAGCTATAGAACTGAACAACGGGCAAAAGTGGAAAGTGGATGATAGTATGATGCTATACATCGTGCAAATGGAGCAAGATATAAAGGCATTTGGCGGCAGTACTACAGAAGAATACAAACAGTTGGCATTGGCTCTGGAGCAGAATATAGAACTACTGACATCGAACTGTAGCATGGAGGGCAAGGCGCATGATGAACTGCACAAATGGCTGCTGCCTTTTATTGAATTAACAGAACAATTTTCAGCATCAGCCACACAACAGGATGCAGAAAATAATTTTGATGCAATAAGGGAGTCGGTACAGGATTTTCATCGCTATTTTGAATAGCGCAAAGATTGTTTTTTGCGATAGCGAGTAAAAAAGACATTTTTATCCGAAATATGACCAACGTCATATTTTAATAGTTTTTGTGTGAATAGTTTTATGTCACACAAAACAGATGTTTATATGAAAAAGCTATTGTTATTGCCGGTAGTGTTGTTAGCGCTGCTGGCACAATCATGCGGTGGTGGTGCTGATGCAGGCGATGCCACCGCAGCGGCAACCAACGATGCCACCACTAATGCCGCACAGCCTCCTGCATCGGGCGACGACCCATCGCAGCAAGATGTAGTGGACGTAGCCATAGGCAGCCAGGACCACAGTACACTGGTAGCTGCGGTACAGGCAGCAGAGCTGGTAGAGCCTTTGAAGAAATCAGGCCCGTTCACAGTATTTGCTCCTACCAACGCGGCATTTGATAAACTGCCGGCAGGAACTGTTGACGATCTACTGAAACCTGAGAATAAAGATAAACTGGCTGACATACTTGAGTACCATGTATCGGTAGGTGTGTTTACAGAAGATATGCTGCGCGACGGACAGAAAATAGGACAAGTGAACTCGCGGAATATTGTTATAGCCAAAGACGGTAGTAGTATAAAAGTAAATGGCAAGGCTAATGTCGTTGGTACGGTGCGTGCGTCCAACGGTATCATCTATGTGATAGACGAGGTGTTGCTGCCTGAATGATGTTTTGCTTTGAAATATGCCTATGCCAAGGCGCCGCTGCTTTTTAGCAGCGGCTTTTTTATGGTGTTCTTCCGATTGTATATTCAGTCCAGGGGCCTGTACTATTATGCACCGTATAGTTTTCTTTATACAAGTATGCGGTATCAACTGCATAGTTATACTTCAGGCTGAACCCAGCACCATCATATACCAGGATGTTGCCGGCGGATGTTTTATCATTAAAAGATAGCAGCCCTGAAAAGAATTTGTTGTCTACCAGTACCTCAGCCTTGTTAATATATCTGATGTCAAAACTAGTGTCGGTAAAATATGAAGTATCAGAGCTTAAGGTGACGATACGATTCTGTATGTGCCAAAGCCTGCTGCCAGTAATTTTGTATGTGTAAACGGGATCTTTGTATAAAGTAATATATGCTGTAGCGCTTGTGTTGCTGGCCGGCAACCTGAGCTTGATTGTCATTCGCCCTGTATTATTAAAGATATGGTATGGTTTCGGCTGTGTGGAAGTGGTGCCATCGCCAAAATCCCATTCGTAAACAGGAGTGCTTTCCGATGAGTTACTTTCGAAGAAAATAGTATCGCCTATAATGGGGTCTCCTTTATAGGTTATTGTTAAACGTTGGGCTACATGTACAGTTTTTGTCACGCTATGTTGATGGTCTCCATTTACAACTAACAGTACATCGTAGTCTCCCTGCTCATAATAGGTATATGAGGGCCGGACATCGTTGCTGGTTACGCCATTCCCAAAATCCCAATAAAAGTAATCAGTCTCTTTAGCATTGCTGGAAAAGGTAATGGGGGAACCTGTTACCGGATTTTCTGACCATGTAAAATCGTATTGAGGGGTAGCTGTAGTATTCTGTATTTTCTCTTTTTTGCAAGCGGCAGCCATTACCAATAACAAAATAAGTGGGAATAAGGAGTATTTATACATAATAAGGTTGTTTAAGTTATTCTAAAAATACAAAAATCAAGCCACGGTTTTCAGCTTATAGTCATTTGCATGTCAGAGTTTTCTACATCTCCTTATCACTGTTCGATATATTCCCCTCCCCACCGCCGATGGCAGAATAATTGCCGGTGAGATGGAACGTGTATAAAATAATCCCCGCAATGTGCGGGGATTATTAATGAGTTGAGTTATTAATTCAGTGTTGAACTACACTACCTTATCCCTGTTCGACCTTTCTTCCACTGTGCGTACAAGGGGGTTAGCTGTATTGGTGGCGTATTCTTCGCGCTGGCGCAGTATATCTATCGCCTGGAAAACCGCTTCCCTGAAAGATGATTCATCAGCTATGTTTTTACCCGCTATGTCGAAAGCCGTGCCATGGTCGGGCGATGTGCGTACGACCGGCATACCTGCTGTGTAGTTTACGCCTTGTCCCTGTGCCAGGGTTTTAAAGCCCACCAGCCCCTGGTCGTGGTACATGGCCAGTACTGCATCAAACTCCGTATAGCTGCCGCGCGCAAAGAAAGCATCAGCTGCAAATGGGCCGTACACCAGTTGCCCTTGCTGTTGCATCTGTTCTATCAGCGGAACGATTATGCTTTTATCTTCTTCGCCTATTGTGCCATTGTCGCCCGCATGGGGGTTAAGGCCCAGCACGGCTATTTTCGGTTTCATAATACCGAAGTCTTTCAGCAGACTGTCCCTCAGCAGGTTCAGCTTAGAGGTAAGCGTTTCTTTGGTAATGTAGTTAGCTATTTTAGATACAGGTACATGTTCAGTTGCCAGCGCTACACGCAGTTCGTTATGATACAGCAGCATCAGCACATCCTTTACACCAAACTTGTCTTTGAAGAAAGGCGTATGCCCTGTGTATTGGAAGTCGGGTACCTGTGTATTTGATTTATGAATGGGTGCAGTAACGATGGCATCCAACTGGCCGTCTTTCAGGCACTGTGCTGCTACCATCAGCGAGCGTACAGCATATTTTCCACCGGCCTCTGTCATAGCGCCGGGTTGTATGGGCACTTCCTCTTCCCAGCAGTTGAATACATTCACCTGTTTGTGGCTCAGGTTGCCCAGGTCTTTGGTGCTGTGAAAATTGAAATGCTGGTCTTCTACCGCACGCCTGTAGTAGTTGATGACCTTGTTGGATGAAAATATCACCGGTGTGCAGAGGTCCAGCAGCCTGTTGTCCGCAAAAGTTTTGATGATGACTTCGGGGCCGATGCCGTTGATGTCACCGATGGTTATTCCTATTATTGGTTTTTCTGTTTGCATTTTTGTTGCCTTGTAGCTTTAATGTTGTTATTGCTTGCCGTAGTGCAGCAGGAAGTCGAGCATCATACGAATACCATAGCCCGTGCCTCCGCTTGGTAAATATCCTTTCTTAGCCGTGTTGAAAGACACACCTGCAATGTCGAAGTGCATCCAGGGATAATCAGTGAAGTGCTCCAGGAACTTACCCGCTGATATAGCGCCGCCATTGCTGTCGCCAATGTTCTTCATATCTGCTATGTCCGATTTCAGTTTCGCACCGTATTCTTCCCACAGGGGGTATTCCACCAGCCTTTCGTACTGGCGGTAGCCGCTATCCTGGAATTGTTTTTTTACNNTACATACTATACCGTGCGGGCCAACTGCTACAGAAGCGGCACCAGTGAGTGTAGCGAAGTCAACTACCAGTTCGGGGTTGTAGCGTTTAGCCCAATGCAGTGCATCACCCAGCAGAAGGCGGCCTTCCGCATCGGTGTTCAAAACTTCCACCGTAGTGCCGCTATACATAGTGATGATGTCGCCAGGTACATATGCTTCTTCGCCGGGGCGGTTGTCGGTAGCGGGTACCAGTGCTATTACATGCAGNNAGTAGCCGATACCACGGCAGAGCCGCTCATATCGCTCTTCATACGGTCCATGCTGGCGGGGGTGGGCTTCAACGACAGTCCGCCCGTGTCGTACACTACACCCTTACCTACAAGTACTATTGGTTTTTTATTCAGCACTTTTTTGGGCTTATACTCCATTACTGTAAAAGTTGGCGGTTGCTGGCTGCCCCGGTTTACCGCGAGTATCCCGCCCATCTTTTCTTTTACAATGGCAGCCTTTTGCAGGGTAGTTACTTTGAAGCCTGCTTCTTTACCGAGTGCTGCTATTTCTTTTGCCAGTTGTACGGCGCTGAGGTAATTCAGCGGCTCGTTTACCAGGTTGCGCGCTTTGGCTATGGCATCGGTAGTGATGCCCAGTTGCTGCACATCTTTCAGCGTGATGGATTTTTGCGTAAAGCTGATGGTGTGCAGGCTGCTCGCCAGTTTGCCTGCGTCGGAGCGGTATTTCAAAAACTGGTAGTTAGCCAGCGTTATCCCCTCGGCCAGCAGGTAGGCGGCGCGTTGGTTTTTCGATTGGTTATGGATGCATAATTCGCCTATCTTATGTTTGGCAGCTACGGCCTGTACATTTGCACCTGTTTCCCTGATGGATTCAGAGAGTTGCCAGTCGGTGGGTTTGCTTTCAGGTATGTATATAAATATATGTTTGTCGTAACGGTTAAGCGTGATGAGGGGGTGCTTGTCTTTATGCGCTTTTTGCACATAAGCTACCTCTTCTTTGGTAAGTATAGTTTGTTTCAGCCCGTCTGTATTGTCTAGTATAATCAGCAGGTCTTTCTTCGGTTCTTTCTGTAAAATGCTGAATTTCATCTGTAATTATTATAAAATATGTTGCACAAAGTTAGGGCACAAGGTAATAGGTTGCCCTGTTTAAACCTAACTTTGCCCATCGAAATTGAAACGGATTAAGGAATTGTACTAACTGTATATATTGAAACAACCATACACTTTAAAGAAGAGCCTGGGTCAACATTTTCTGCATGATGAGAATATGTGCATGAAGATAGTATCGCATGTGCCGGCACGCAGGCCGCTGCAACTACTGGAGGTAGGCCCCGGCGGCGGCGCCATTACCAAATACATCATAGAGCAGCAGGGTATTGACTACAAGGCAATAGAACTGGACGAGGAGAAGATACAATACCTGCATGCCACCTACCCTGTGCTGAAGGATAAAATAATACATAAGGATATACTGAAAGCGGATAAGCCTTTTGAAGGACGATTCAGCGTTATCGGCAACTTTCCGTACAACATCTCATCGCCTATACTCTTCAAAGTGTTGGAATGGGAGGAAGACGTGGAGGAGGTGATAGGTATGTTTCAGAAAGAAGTGGCGCTACGGGTATGCTCGCAACACGGCAGCAAGGTATATGGCATACTCAGCGTACTGATGCAGGCTTTTTTCAAGGTGGACTACCTGTTTGACGTCCACGAAAACTGTTTTACGCCACCACCCAAGGTAAAAAGCGGGGTACTGCGGTTTGTGAACACGGGTAATCCTTATGGCATTGAGAACAAAAGGAAGTTCACCACGCTGGTGAAAACGGCCTTTAGCCAGCGGCGCAAGACCCTGAGGAACGCCCTGAAGCCCATACTGGAAGCGGAGGCCCTGAAGGACCCCATTATGGATAAAAGGGCGGAGCAACTCTCCGTTGCGGATTTTGTGGGTTTATATAAGCAGTATTATTCATGAGTAAGAAAGTATTGATAGCAGCCCCTGTACACCATATCCTCACACGATGGCTGGAGGCTAACGGCTTTGAATGTATAGTAAAAGAGCGCATTACCCAGGATGAGGCTATGGAATTAGTGGCTGATTGTACGGGTATCATCACTTCTACCCGCCTGCAGGTAAATAAAGAGCTGATAGACGCCGCACCTCTGCTGGAATGGGTGGGGCGCATGGGCAGTGGTATGGAGGTGATAGACCTGCCTTATGCCGCCAACAAAGGAATAGCCTGCTACAGTAGCCCCGATGGAAACTGTAATGCCGTAGCGGAACACGCGTTGGGTATGTTGCTGAGCCTGAACAAGAAGATTTTCAAGAGCTATAATGAGGTAAGGAAGGGAATATGGCTGCGGGATGAAAACCGGGGTGTGGAACTGGAGGGTAAAACGGTAGGTATTGTAGGTTTCGGTCATACGGGTAGTTCTTTTGCCCGCAAGCTATACGGATTTGACCTGCAGGTATTGGCATATGACAAATATGTAAAAGGGGCTGTGCCTAAGTACCTTGTGGAATGTGACAATCTTGACCGGATATACGAGGAGGCGGATATAGTAAGTTTTCATGTGCCATTGCAACATGATACGAAGCATTATTTCAACCGGGAATTTGTACAGAAAATGCAAAAACCTTTTGTGCTGGTCAATACGTCGCGGGGTGGGGTGGTAGACACGAAAGCCTTGTACGACGGGTTGTTGAGCGGAAAAATAACAGGCGCATGTATTGATGTATGGGAGGAAGAACCCATAGCAGCTATGAGCACGGAAATAAGGAAATACCTTGAAGAAATTGCAGGTATGGATAATGCGATTATCACCCCACATATAGCCGGATATAGTGTGGAGGCATTGTATAAAATGAGCAAGTCTTTATTGAATAAAATTGTCACAAAGCGGTAAGATGTATCGCCTTGAGCATTAATATAATTAAAACAAACATTATACTGACAAAAATTAGTAATCGGCGTTTTACTTTTAACAAAGATTTCTATCTTTACCGTTCATTTGGTTAATAAATATTTAATGTAGGATATGACAAGTTTACTACGCTTTCTGATAGTGGTGGTTATTACAGGGTTCGCGGGACAGGCACTGGCCCAGGGTACCAGTGGTGCCATAGTAGGTACAGTGGTGGATGCGAATGGCGACCCCATCATCAACGCGCAAATCCAGGTTACCAGCGGTGGTATATCCAAGGGTGGTACCGTTACAGATTTTGACGGTAACTACGTAATAAAGCCACTGGAGCCCGGCCGTTATGAAGTAAAAGTGAATTACATTGGCCAAAAGGAAAGCCAGACTACCGGTGTACTTGTACAGCCAGGTAAGGATACCAAAGTGGACGTGAAACTACAGCCCAGCAGTGCTACCACTCTGGAAGAGGTAGTGATAACAGAATATAAGGTTCCATTGATAGATGAGTACCAAGGCGGTAGTACTACTGTGAAGACTTCTGAAGAAATAGAGCAGATGCCTACACGTAACACTACTAGTATGGTGTCTACTTCCGCAGGTGCATATTCAGCTGTTGATGGTGGTGCCGTGAGTATTGCCGGCGCGCGTACTGACGGTACTTTGTATATAGTAGATGGTGTGCAGGTATATGGCTCTAGGGGTATTAACGTATCACAGAACGCGATTGACCAGATACAGGTAACAACATCGGGTCTTCCTGCCAATCTGGGTGACGCACTGGGTGGTGTGGTAAANNAAATTGACCGGTAGCCTGCTTTTAGAAAAGTCGGTAGATGGTTATGGACACAACCTGGGTAACTTCACTTTGTCAGGTCCTTTATATAAGAAGAAAATTGACAGTGTTAATAAAAAGACAGTTGTAGGTTTCTTCCTGTCTGGTGACGCATGGTATGACAAAGACAGGTCGCCTGAATATCATGGCGTTTACCAGTTGAAAGACGAGAAGCTGGAAGAAATCAGGCAAAACCCGTTGATAGCGGTTCCGAACCAGTCAGGTGTGCCCGTGTTCAGAAACAGGGCTGAAACTGTAACTGCCAACGACTTATATATTACTAAGCAAAAGCCTAATGCTGAGGTATTCGAAGGCCGTATGACGGGCAGGCTTGATTTTCAGTTGGCAAAAGACCTGAACCTGAGTGCAGGTGGAACTTTCAACTATAGCAAAACAAGGAGCTATAGCCGTGCATGGTCAATGTTCTCCCGCGATGAAATTCCAGAGGTGCAGAACTATACCGGCAGGGGCTTCCTGAGATTGCAGCAAAGTTTCCGTAAAAATACCGCACAGCCAGCCGCCGAAGGCGAGACGCAACAAAGGCAGGTAATTTCCAATGCATTCTATACACTGCAGGTAGACTACCAGACAGAATACCAGAAGGTGGAAGACCCCAGGCATGGCGATAATGTATTTAACTATGGTTATGTAGGTAAGTTTTCTACACAATACATTCCAATTTATGCACCCAGCACAGATAGTGCTACCGAAATATTCGGTACAAGGCTGATAGTTGACAGGGCTGCAATACTAACTACCTATGAGCGTTCAGATATGAACCCTCTGTTGTCCAACTATACCAGCCAATATTACAGGGAGCTGGATGGCCCGTCGCCTAGCGATGTTCAATTGCTGAGGGCAAGGGGTGCGTTGATCAACGGCCAGATGCCCGGAAGTATTTATGGTATGTACACTACTACCGGCCAAAGCCAAACCAGCTACAGCAGGGCAGGTGTACAACAGTATGGTGTAACGGTTGACGCGTCGTTCGACCTGCAACCTCGTAAAACAAGGCACTCTATCGAATTTGGTTTATATTATCAGCAACGTAATGAAAGTGGTTACAGCATGTCGGGAGCAAATACCAATGGTGGTATATGGCAGTATATGCGTCAGTTGACCAATACACATATCGGGCTTGATGTAAACAACCCATATTTCGTAATTAACGGGCAGAGGTATACAAACGATGAGCGTATTGCTCAAGGCCTTAGTTTCTCGCCGTTCGATACTATTACTTATGACAGGACTGTTGTGGGTATACAATCGAACTTTGATAAAAACCTGAGGAGTAAGCTGGGTATGAGCGCTACTGATTACATAGCAATAGATGAACTGGACCCATCCACATTCTCTGTAGATATGTTCTCGGCTGATGAACTGCTGAACAGCGGTAACCCATATGTAAGCTACTATGGTTATGACTACAAAGGAAACCGCCAGCGTGGCCAGGTAAACTTTAACGACTTCTTTACCAAGAAAGATGAGAATGGCAATTATACACGTGATATCGGGTCATACCGTCCTAACTATATTGCAGGTTACGTGCTGGATAAATTCCGTTTTAAAGATATCTACTTCAACATAGGTATGAGGGTAGAACGTTTCGATGCAAATACCAAAGTGTTGAAAGACCCATATTCTCTGTACGAAGTAAATACTGTGGGAGATGCTGCAAGTATTAAAGACCAGTTTGGCAATGTGAAAGTGAAAAACAATTATGCTGACGGTGGTGCTACTCCGTCTAACATTGGCCAGGATTATGTGGTATATGTTAATAACAATGAGTCGCCTACACCTAGTATTATTGGTTACAGAAATGGTGACGATTGGTACGACCCATACGGAAGGCTTGTAGAAGATCCTACAACTTTGAGGCAGTACAGCGGTGGCCGCGACCCTCAGCCTTACCTGGTGAATGCTGATACACGTATTACAGACAGTACGTTTGACCCGAACTCTTCATTTACTGATTACAAGCCTCAGATAAATGTGATGCCACGTATATTGTTTAACTTCCCTATTTCTGATAACTCTTTGTTCTACGCGCACTATGATGTGATAGTACAAAGGCCAAAGACCGGCGTGTTCACACCCGCTTCAAGTTATTACTTCCTTACAGCCAATCAGGGTGGATTTGTAAACAATCCTGACCTGAAACCTGAGAAGATGTTTGACTACGAAGTTGGTTTCAAACAAAAATTGAGCGAAAACAGCGCCCTGACTATCAGTGGTTTCTACAAAGAGCGTAAGGATATGATACAAGTACGCCCGTACCTGTACGCATGGCCTACTACATATTATACTTATGGCAACCGCGACTTCTCTACTACAAAGGGTATGATGCTACGCTACGATATGCGTCGTGTACGTAACCTGAGGTTGGATTTAGCTTACACCCTGCAATTTGCAAACGGTACAGGTTCTTCGCCAACGTCAAGCATCAGTGGTTCGCCAAGTGCTCCGGGCCTGTTGTCAGGTTTCATCAGTGCAGGCTTGCCTAACATCCGTACTGTATTCCCGCTGGATAATGACGTGAGGCATAATATAGTAACTACACTTGATTACAGGTACGGACCTTCAAAAGGCCCGGTTGTAGCCGACAAACATATACTGGAGAATGCAGGTGCTAACTTTATCTTCAGAACAAGGAGCGGGGAGCCTTATACAAGGTACACTCAGCCGGGTAACGTAGCCAATACGGTAGACGGCCAGGTGAACGGCGCTCGCCTGCCTTGGCACTACTGGCTTGACCTGAGGGTGGATAAAGATTTCCGCCTGAGCTTTGGTAAGAAGAAAGAAGACGTGACGAAAGTGAGGAGGGAAGTGTATGTAAATGCTTATGTGTTGATAAATAACGTGTTGAATACACGCGATATATTAAGTGTTGACCGTTTCACCGGCAGGCCTGATGATGATGGTTATTTGTCTCACCCACAGGGTATTCAGAATGCCAACAACCAGTACAACAAACAGTCTTATGTTGACCTGTACTCTGCTAACCTGATAGGTGTAGGCGGTGCAAGGCTGAACCTGCCAAGGAGAATTAACCTGGGCCTTAACCTGAACTTTTAATAGATAAAATATTTTAACTTAAATAAGTTATGATACCGATGAAATATAATAAGATTGGAGTAGTGACGTTGCTGCTGGCATGTGGTATGATGGCATCGTTGCAATCAGCCGCACGACCCGATGTTAATGCTGTGAAGAGAACACCCGGTGAACGGAGGGGACAGTTGAAGACAACTGCATCTTGCCGCCCTGCCGAGGCTTCTATCGACCTGGACATTAACAACGTAAGGGCCAGGTTGATGACCGGCGGTGATATGTGGTGGGATAATGGTACATCGGAAGCGAGGTACGAGATTCCGAAGGGGTCTCGTAAAAACTCTCTATTTGCCGGATCTGTGTGGATAGGTGGTGTAGACGAACAAAACCAATTGAAGGTAGCGGCGCAGACTTACCGCCAGACAGGTAACGACTACTGGCCTGGTCCGTTGGATCCAAGTACAGCTGACATAACTGAAGCTGATTGTTCTGAATGGGACCGTTTTTGGAAGCTCAATAAGGAAACAATCAATAAATTCAAATTATTGGGTGATAAGAGCTCGGCTTCCGGTGATCCTGAATTTGAAGCTATCGTACAATGGCCTGCGAAAGGAAACGTTAATGCCGTGGGCCGTAATCAAAATGCCCTGACACTTCATCCGGGTATTGACTATGCTCCATTTATTGACGTGGATAACGATGGTATTTATAATCATGAAAACGGAGATTATCCCGGTGACCCTGCTCGTCCAAACCAGGACCTGCCAGGCGACCAGTATATATGGTGGGTATTCAACGATAAGGGTAACGTAAAACAACAATCAAATACAGAAGGTATCGGTATAGAAGTACAGGCAAGCGCGTTTGCGTTTACTACCAAAGACATGCTGAACGACGCTACGTTTTATAACTATCGTGTTATTAACCGTGGTGGACTGAGCCTGGATAGTACTTATATTTCTACCTGGACTGATGCTGACCTTGGTTATTATAATGACGACTACATAGGCTGTGATACTAACAGGGGCCTAGGTATATTGTATAATGGTACCAGCGTAGATGGTACGGGCCAGGTAAACAGCTACGGAGACAGGATACCAATGGTAGGTGTCGATTTCTTTAAAGGCCCTATAAGAAGAAGGGAGATAGGCGGACAGACAGTAATAGATACCTTAGGTATGACTGCATTTACCTACTATAACAACGACAACTCTGTAGTAGGTAACCCCAACAACGGTATTGAGATTTATAACTACATGAGTGGTTCTATCAGGAACGGTCAGAGGTTTAGTAACGACTTTAAAGGCCCTAATACTCCTTCAAGGGGGTATGGCGAAGGCCCTCTGACACCATTTGTATTCTACGGTGATCCCGGTGTGCGTTCTGAATGGTCGGAGTGTACCTGCGGCAACCCTGTAGGTGACAGGCGCTTTGTACACTCAGCAGGTGCGTTCAGGTTGGAGCCGGGTGTGGTAAATGATATTACTATCGGTGCTGTTTGGATTTCGGATGCTGGTGGTTGCCCTAATACTTCATTCAGAAAAATAAGGGTAGCCGATGATTTGGCGCAATCTCTGTTTGATAACAACTTCCAGACTATAGAAGGTCCTGAAGCACCGAGGATGGTGGTTCGTGCGCTGGATAGGAAACTGGTATTCTATCTGACCAACGACCAGATAAGCAATAACTACCAGGAGAAATACGGCTATGACCTGAGCGAAGCAAAATACCGTGTTATATCTCCAAAGGCAGCAAACTACGTAAAGAGTATAGACTCATTGTATAAGTTTGAAGGATACAGGGTTTTCCAACTGAAGAGCAGGTATGTAACCCCGGCCGATATCTTTAACGATGATGGTACTGTTGACAATAATGTTGCTATCGAAGTGTTCAAGTGTGATATCCGTAATGGTGTTACGCGCATCATCAACTACGATAAGAATACAGAAGTAAGCGACTCGACTTATGTACCTGTAATAAAAGTAAATGGTGACGATAGCGGAATAAGGCACAGTTTTGAAATCAGCCAGGATGCCTTTGCAGAAGGTGAGCAGAAGCGCCTCGTTAACTATAAGAACTATTATTTCGTAGCAGTAGCATATGCTTACAACAATTTTGCTCCGTTTGATGCTAAAAGGCCGGACTCTACTCAAGACCTTTCATATCTTGAAAGTTCTAAGGGTGCGGGTGGATCTCCAATAGCAGTAGTAACTGGTAGCCCCAACCCTGCAAATGGTGATATGGGTACGGTATTAAACGCTGATTTTGGTGATGGTGTAGTCATTAAGCGTATAGAAGGTACCGGTAACGGAGCTAATCCTTTGAGCATTAGCGACTCTTCTGAAAATGAAGCATTGTTTGGTGTGCCTGCAGCAGGTGGCGGAACACTGCACCAGTCTGTACATCCTTCTTATAAAGCAGGTAATGGCCCTGTTTCTGTAAAGGTGGTTGACCCTGTGAAGCTGAAGCCTTATGACTTTGAACTGTACCTGATGGCCTCAGACTCAAGTTCTCCTTTGGCAGCCGGCAAGTCTTATTGGAAACTGGTAAACACAACTACAGGAGAAGAAATATACAGCGAGCGCAACCTTGAGACTAAGAACGAGCAGGTAATAGAAGATTATGGTTTCTCAGTAGCTATAGGCCAGGGAGCACGCCCCGGCGACAGCCAGCATATTCTGAAAAATGGTATGCTGTACAATGATATTGTTTTCTCTGATCCTTCTAATCCATGGTTGGCCGGTGTAAGCGACCAAGAGGACAGGTCTTATCTTAACTGGATACGTTCAGGTAACAAGCAGGATACTTTCAGCCTTTGTGATTTTGATGATATTAAGGGTGACTCAGTAGGACAATTCTACGAGAAGTTGCTGGAGAGGTATTCTACTACATTTGGCACCTGGGCGCCATGGGCACTTGCTGCCACAGACAGCTCAACAGCATGTGGTTTCGGCGTAGTGAAAAAAGGTTCTACGGTTGCGCTTACAGCATTGCCAAGTGTGGATATAGTATTTACCAGCGATAAATCTAAGTGGACAAGGTCCCTGGTATTTGAAATGAATGAAGAACGCGCCCTGTCTGAAGGTAATATCGACAAGTTCTCTATCAGGTCTCACCAGAGCTGGAACATGGATATAGATGCCAGCGGAAGGCCGGTATATTCTACCATACCTGGTGATACGGGATATTCATGGTTCCCCGGTTATGCTATCAACCAGGAAACAGGTGAAAGGTTAAATATCTTCTTTGGCGAAGATACTTACTTGAAGAACCACAATGGTGATGATATGATATGGAACCCAACTTCTACAATATTGGAAGGTACCGGTGGTAACATTGCAATTGTATTTGGCGGTAAACACTATGTATATATAGAAAATACAAGGTATGACTCATGTAAATCATTCATTACTGAATTGTTGCACCCAAGTACTTTGAGGCGCGAGGCCAGGTTTAACAGGATGGCATGGGTTGGCGTTCCGTTGATGAACTATATGACAAATGCCAAGCTGAAGCCACTGTCTGAAGGTTTGATACCCAACGATGTAAGGATTTCATTCAAAGTATCACGTCCTTATGCTACATATAATACTGCAGCAATCAATAATGGTGGTGCTCTGAAGAACAATGGCTATCCGTTGTATTATTTCACTACCAGGGATATAGCGCCTACAAAACTGGCTGACAATGCAAACGCAGATAAAGATGCATTGCTGGATAGGATACACGCTGTGCCAAACCCGTACTACGGGTACACAGGTTACGAGTTGAATAGGTATGACACCCGTATCAAGATTATCAACCTGCCGGCACGTGCTACAGTAAGTATTTACTCTTTGGACGGTACACTGGTACGTAAACTGGAAAAGGATAACCAAAACCTCTCTTACATTGATTGGGATATACGCAACGCAAAAGGCCTGCCTATAGCAAGTGGTATGTACCTGGTACACGTTAATGCTGAAGGTATAGGTGAAAAAGTTATCCGTTGGTTTGGTGCTATGCGCCCGATAGATATTACAAACTATTAAAAAAAATTACGTTGCGGAGAAACTTCTCCGCAACGTTTTGAATAAAATATTTTTATAAAGTAGATTATGAGAAAGTTTTATACAGGTGCAGCTTTGGTTTGTTCTATGGGTTTGTCTGTAGCCGCCTTCGCAGGAAATAAAGACCGTTCGGGCCAGGCCGGTGCAACTCAGTTGCTCGTAAACCCCTGGGGACAGAGCACAGGCGTATTCGGCATGAACTCTGCCTACGTAGGAGGCCTCGATGCAATGAAGACAAATATTGCGGGCTTGTCTCATGTTGATAAAACACAGGTTGGTGCTGCTTATTCAAGATACCTGGCAGGGTCAGGTGTTAGTGTCAATAACCTGGGTTTTGCGCAACGCGTAGGTAGCTCGGGTGTAATAGGTGCTAACATTATGTCTATGTCATTCGGTGAGATTACAATTACAGACTACAACAATCCTGAGGGTGGTGTAGGTACATACAATCCGCAGTTTTACAATGTACTGGTTGGTTATTCGCACCAGTTTTCCGATAACATCTCAGTAGGTGCCGGCGCCTCGTTTATTACGGAGCAGATACCTGACGCAAAAGCAACAGGTATAGTGTTTGAAGCCGGTATCCAATATGTAACCGGTGTTGACAATAATTTCCATTTTGGTATAACACTGCGTAACATCGGTACGGGTATGAGGTATAGCGGAAGTGGTTTCTCTATCAACAGCGAGGCCCCTGAAGATGAAACATACACTTTGAACAGGCAAATACCTTCTGAGCAATTTGAAATGCCTACATACCTGAATATAGGACTTGCTTATGATTTTTACCTGGATAAAAACACTGTTGCCGCAGAAGATGCTCAAAGCACAGAAAAACCTGCTCCAAAGCACCGTCTGACACCAATGGTTAACTTTACATCCAACTCATTTAATAATGACTATTTAGGAGGTGCTGTAGAGTACTCTTTTAAAGAGACATTTATGCTGCGTGGCGGATACAGGTATGAGAATAAAATTGGCGACCAGGCTTTAAGTACTACATTTTATACAGGCCTGTGTGGTGGCGCTACTGTACAATTCCGTGCAGGCGAAACTGGGCCCCAACTGGCTTTTGATTACTCATACAGGAGCACACGCCGCCCCAATAACGGTATTCATACATTTACTTTGCGCCTGATGCGCTAAGTAATTAAAATTTGTAACTTTACTTTTTGCAACGCTTCTGTAGTCACAGGGGCGTTGCATTTTTTACAAAATCCTAAAATATAATTGATATGTCAGGATTAAACTACGTGACGCAGGAGACATTAGACCAGATGAGAGATGAGCTGAACAAGCTCAAGACAACTGGTAGGGCCGAAATAGCCCGTGCCATAGCAGAAGCACGTGAAAAAGGTGACCTGAAAGAGAATGCAGAATATGACGCTGCCAAAGAAGCGCAGGGCTATCATGAGGCTAAGATAGCCAAGTTGGAAGCCGCAGTAGCTACAGCCAGGGTGATAGATGCAAAAAACCTCGACGTAAGCAAGGTGTCGATATTGTGCAAAGTATCGGTGCTGAATATGGCTACTAAAAAAAGCATGCAATACCAGATAGTATCTGAGCAGGAAGCGGACCTGAAGGAAAAAAAGATATCAGTTACATCTCCCATTGGCAAGGGACTGTTGGGTAAAACGATTGGCGAGGTAGCAGAGATTACCACACCAGGCGGAACCTTATCATTGAAGATAGAAGACATAAGCATTTAATTATGGCCGGTATTTTTTCAAAGATAATAGCGGGGGAAATACCTTCATATAAGATTGCGGAAAACGATAACTTTTACGCATTCCTCGACATATTCCCTTTGGTAAAGGGGCACGTACTGGTGGTGCCCAAAAAGGAAGTGGACAAAGTATTTGATGTAGATGACAGCCTTTTGGCGGAATGGCTGGTATTCGCCAAACCTATTGCAAAAGCAATAGAAAAATCATTCAACTGCAACCGTTGCGGTATAAGTGTAATAGGGCTGGAAGTGCCACATGCACACATGCACCTGGTGCCTATTAACACAGCAGACGATCTGAACTTTACCCGTCCTAAACTGAAATTAAGCGAAGAGGAGATGAAGGAAGTGCAGGCTGCAATTTTGTCTCACCTCTGATTTACATCGGGGGGACTATCATTTTTTGTTCTACACTCCATGCTTGCGGACTTTCGGCAAACAAAGCTTTAGTCTTAGCCCATGTGTCTTTAAACAGCTCTGAGAAACGGTAGTGATCAAGATGCTGCTCACTGTCCCATATGCTGTAGGTGAAAAAAACATTGGGCTTGCCTTTTTCCTGCCATAGTTCCAGGTGGCGACAGCCTTCGAATGTGCGTATGAGTTGCTTACGCTCGTTGAATAAGTCCTGAAAGTTCTGTACTTCTTCCTCCCTGAATATCATCTTTACAATACGTACTATCATTCAAATTCAATTTTAATAGTGGTGTACACTAATTGTTCGGGACGCTTGAGCTTCAGCCCGAATAGTTCGGCTGCGCTGCCACGGTTTATGGCTATTTCCAGGTAGCCCGCGCTGTTGAAGCGGCAAAGTTTTTCGAAGCGGTTGACAGAGTTGTAATGATTGCTGATTGAGGTAACAGTTTCGCGGATGAAGTTAACCGAGAAATTGCGCCCGGCGGCTGTTTTTTCAAATTCTTCTTTAGTGATGTTGAGTACTACGTTGCCAAAGTTGTCGATATGAATGACATGCCCCTCAATACTGTTAGCTGTAACAAAAGGACGGAACTGTCCGGCAGCTGTTGTAGCCTCAATTATCGGATAGGACAACTCCGTACCCGATTCAATTTGTTTTATTACATCAATAGCAGCGTTTACCCATGCGTTCCTGCCACCGGTATCGGCCATGGTGAAGCACAGCCTGGTATGCATATCAATGCCATGAAAGGCTAAGGGCAACACGCCATTGTCCGGGGCAAGTACTTTTTTGCCCTGCCAATCGGCCAACAACATTTTTAGCTCTGATGCGTAGTACAAGTCAAATAATACCAGGAGATAGCTGTCCGCCTGAAAGTCCTTAACCGTTGAAGCCAGTAAGTATGCCGCCTGTTGTAAATAGTATGGGGTAATATTATGAGTGACATCTACCTGTTGCAGATTGGGCAAATGTTCCAGGAGTAAGCTCTTGGTTTTTGCTACTCCTGTGTCATTGCTCCCCAGGTCTGATAATAATGCGATAACACCCATCTGCAAACAAAAGTAAGTGGTTGGTACCTATTACTCAAGTGCGCATATACATAATGTGTTATAATATTTTTCTTCCCTTGCCGTTATATGTTTACCTGCTTATAAATTATTTAGTAATCTTGCTGTGCAGATGAATAAAAACTTCGGATCAATACTGTTGTGTATAACAGCGGCTATTATGATTATCACCGGTTGCCGCAAAGAAAAATTCCTGGATACGGGTGGTGAATTACGTTTTTCGGTAGATACACTCACCTTCGATACTGTGTTTACCTCGCTGGGTAGTTTTACTGCCTGGGTTAAAATTTGCAATCCGCAAAACCAACCGGTTAATATCGGCTCGGTAAGGCTGGAGGGTGGCGATGGCTCGCAGTTTAATATAAATGTGAACGGCAAAAAAGGTAACGAGGTAAAGGATGTGGAGATAGCTGCCAAAGACAGCATCTATGTTTTTGCTACTGTGAATATTAATCCGGATAGCAATGACAATCCCTTTGTTGTAGAAGACAAGCTCATAGCCACATTGAATGGCAGACAATATGTAATACCATTCCTGGCATACGGACAGAACGCATATTACCTGACTGATAGCCTGATAACCAACGATCAGGTATGGCATACCGATAAACCTTATGTGATTATTAAAAACGCAGCTGTAGACGAAAATGTAACTGTAACTATACCGGCGGGTTGCCGAATTTATGTTCATGCCGATTCAAGATTGATAGTGCTGGGAACGCTGAAGGTGAAAGGCACAAAACAGGATAGTGTGATATTCCAGGGTGACAGACTGGACCGCAAATACTTTGGCAACGAAGGTTACCCCGGAGAGTGGGGGGGTATCTATTTTACATCCAGCAGCCATGATAATGAAATTGATTATGCAGTACTGAAAAATGTAGGTAATAGTACACGCCTGGGCCAGTCTGTTTTTACACCTGCTGCTATTCAATTGAACGCTGATACGATAGATGACGGCAAGCCCCAGTTGCTGTTGACAAATACAATTATAGAAAACTCGATAGGGCACGGTATTCTCGCATTCAGCAGTACGCTGGTAGCACGCAACTGCCTTATCAATACCTGTGGTGCCNNAATGTTTAGGGGTGTTCCAGGGTGGGGGCTATTATATAGACAATTGCACCTTCGTAACCTATGGTACAGCTAAAGTCAGCCATGTGGACAATCCTGTAATGGCATTGCTCAACTACTTTGATGTGGGCAACAACGCTTATATAGTAGGGCCGCTGGTGGTAGAGATGCGGAATAGTGTGGTGTGGGGTTCATTGGAAACTGAGTTTTTTGCCAGGGGGGTAGATGGGGCAGACTTCAACGTTAAGCTGGAAAATTGCCTGGTAAAAAATAAGGATGGTATTGCCGCTGAAATAACAGCAACCAACTGTAAAGTGAACGAAGACCCTAAGTTTAAAAATTACCAGGATTGGGATTACCGGCCTGATGCCGGTTCGCCACTCATTAACGCTGGTATAGATATTGGCTTGCCTACCGACCTGGATGGGAAGGCAAGGGACGGACAGCCTGATATAGGTTGCTACGAATACTGATATTGGTTCATAAGAAGTAACAAAAAAGGGGATTAAACCACGGTTTAATCCCCTTTTTTGTTCAAAAGCTGTTCAATTCTACCTGTCCAGTTTTGAAACTAAAATTTTGCGTGCGAAGTGAATCCTGCTTTTGATAGTACCCAGTGGCTCGTTCAGCGCCTCGGCTATATCCTGGTATTTATACCCCATATTGTAGAGTTCAAAACACTGACGAAAGGCCTGAGGGAGTGCCTCCACCTGTGTCTGAATTTCGTGCATGCGTACATTGCTCCAACCGTCGTTGCGGGCTTTCTTATCTACATTGTACATCACAATGTCTTCGGGAACAGCGCTGCTTACCTTGGTAAAACGCTTGTTTTTCCTGTAGTTATTAATAAATATGTTGCGCATGATGGTATATAACCAAGCTTTCAGGTTAGTACCTATTTTGTACTTGCTCCTGTTAGTAATAGCACGCAACATGGTCTCCTGGAAAAGATCCCTCGCCTCTTCAACGTCATGTGTCAATGATTGTGCATACGGTCTCAAAAAGTCGCTTTGTGTAGCAATCGCGTTGTTGAAGTCTGTCGTAGTCATAATGTTGAAGTTTTGTATCGTAAAAGTAAAACAAAACTTCAATCACCCAAATTAATTTTGTTTAACTGGGTATAATAAAATGTTAAACAAGAATTAGCTAAAAACTATACTAATTATAGGCAATAATAATAGTGAATATTGGAAATGGCTGTAATTATATTGATTTACAGCATTTTATAAAGGTGGGCTTTTGCTTCGCCCAGGGAGGGGAGAATGGTGACATTTTCAGGAATGTTCAACAGTTTACGGCGTTGAACCAGGAGCCCCGATATCATAATGTTGCAACCCGGATGAAGTTCTGCCAGCTTTTTTATATAGCGTGTAATATCAAAATCGCCGGAACCTGCGGTTACATGTGTATACAAGTTTTTGATATTCAGCGTGGTAGATACATATTGTACCTGGTCGATAGGTGTGTCGGAGCCGAGGTATACCACGTTTTTGCCTTGTTTAAGCAAGAAATACTGAACATACAAAAGCCCTGTTTCATGATTTTCAGCCTCGGGCAGGAATAAAAGGAATGTTGTTTGTTCAGGTTTGGGTTTTTGTTGAACCTTTTCGATAGCTGATATAATCTTACGTACGATAATGTTGGACACAAGGTGTTCGTGCGCGGGCATAATATGGTCGGACATCCACAGAATGCCTACTTTCTCCAGGAAACCAAATACCAGGTGTTCCACAGTGTCTTCAATACCATTCTTTTTGATATGGCTGTTGAGCATGCTGTCGAACCGGAAGGTGTCCATATCTATAGTGGCTTCCAGCAGGTCGTTTATCAATATGTTGTATTGAAATTCAGCGTCTGAAGTCTTATGCAGCACTTCGTTCATTTCCGCATCGCTCATACTCTTAATGCGGGATATCTTATACCCCTGTTGGTTGAGTAAAGCTATTTTCAGAATTTGCTTCAGGTCATCAGAGTTATAGTACCGGATATTTGTATCGGTACGTTGTGGAACTACCATACCATAACGCTGTTCCCATATTCTTAAGGTATGTGCTTTTATTCCGGTAAGGTTCTCAACATCTTTTATACTGAAGCGGTTCATTAGTTACTTTCGAAAACGGGTGTTTGTATGCTTGAAAAATCAAATGTAAATAAATTAATTGCAAATGTATCAATTGTTAGTATTGGCACAAGAGCAACCTTGTAATAACATCAATTGCAGCAGAAAGTTGTGAAAATCACATTATTTTTTCTTCTTTTTCGGTGTTTTTTGCCCTGATTTTTCGGCATCATCCAATAATGATTGCCAATTAGTATTAGGTACATCCTGCGACAAGGATATAGTTTGTGAATAATCAGATTTGTCAATCTTCATTTCTGATATTTCTTTGCCGATAAACCGGGTAATTTCTTCCAAAACAGGTTTCTCCTCCGTACTGCAAAAAGATACTGCATGCCCTTTATTCACACCGCGCCCTGTACGGCCAATACGGTGTACATAGTTTTCGGCCACATCAGGCAGGTCATAGTTCACCACATAATCTACATGTGGTATATCAATACCTCGGGCGTTCACATCTGTGGTAATTAATACCCTGGTGTTGCCTTTCTTAAATTCCTGCATCACCTCCAACCTGTCGTCCTGTTCTTTCCCGCCGTGCATCTGCAGTGTATTGATACCTACCCTGGCCATGGCAGCCCCTACACGTTCCGCCCTCACCTTGGTACGTACAAACACCAGTATTTTTTTCTCCGGAAACTCGCGCACCAGTCTTTCCAGGAAGAAACGTTTGTCATCCATTTCCACATAAGCAACCGAGTGTGTGATGTTTTTGGATATGGGGTCTTTGGGTGATATCTGTATACGTATGGGGTTGTTGACCACGCTATACGCCAGGTCCTTGATATGTTTGTTGATAGTGGCTGAGAAAAACAAAGTCTGGTGTTTAGGCGGCAGGTGTTTTAAAACATCCTGTATGTCTTTGATAAAACCCAGCGCCAGCATATGGTCGGCCTCGTCCAGTATCAATATATCCACCTTGCTGAGGTCCAGGTGTTTCTGGTGCACCAGGTCGAACATGCGGCCCGGTGTGGCCACCAGTACATCTATGCCTTTATCCAGTCTTTTTATCTGCGCCTCCTGCTCTACACCGCCATACAGGCCAAGTATCTGCAGGCGGGTATGTTTGCCGATCTGTTTGAAGACATCAGCTATCTGTATAGCCAGCTCGCGGGTGGGTACCATTACCAGGCAGCTTACACGCCCCTTGGTTTTGTTAGGCCCCCGCATCTGCAGCCTGTGCAATACGGGTATGGCGAAAGCCGCTGTTTTACCTGTACCTGTCTGGGCTATAGCCATCACATCGTCCCGCTTGAGTATAGACGGGATAGCTTTGAACTGTATATCCGTAGGCCGCCTGAAATTCAGTTCTGCCAGGCTGCGTTTTATTTCCGATGAGATGTTATAATCTTCAAATTTCATGCATCTACCGTTTCATCAATGCGAGTTCCAGCACTTCTTTCATTTCTGAAACATAATGGAAACTAAGCCCTTTGATATATGCTTTGTTGATTTCTTCTACGTCTTTACGGTTTTGTGCACAGAGGATGATTTCCTTAATGCCCGCACGCTTAGCCGCCAGTATTTTTTCCTTGATACCGCCAACAGGCAATACCTGTCCGCGCAGGGTTATCTCACCTGTCATTGCAAGGTAAGACCTGAGCCTGCGCCCTGTATATGCCGATGCCAAAGCGCTGAGCATGGTAATACCGGCACTTGGGCCATCCTTGGGCACAGCTCCTTCAGGCACGTGAATGTGCACATTGTTTTTCTCCAGCTTTTCGGGCGAGATGTTGTACTCTTCAGCATGCGCTTTCAGGTAAGACAATGCGGTTGAGGCACTCTCTTTCATCACATTGCCCAGGTTACCCGTCAGGTCCAGCTTGCCATTGCCTTTAGACAAAGCTGTTTCAATAAACAGGATGTCACCACCAACAGATGTCCATGCCAGCCCTACAGCTACGCCGGGTGGGTGGCCTTTTACATACAGGTCGTTGATGAACTTGGGTTTGCCCAGTACTTCTTCCACTTGCTTATCCGTTACGGTTTCAGCTACTTTTTCCTCCATGGCCACCTTCTTGGCTATGGAGCGCATCATAGATGCCAGCTTGCGGTCAAAGTCGCGCACGCCTGACTCACGAGTGTATTCCTGTATCATTTTAGCCAATACCTTGTCGCTGAACTTCATTTTCTGTTTGGCCAGTCCATGCAATTCTTTCTGCTTAGGTATCAGGTGACGCTTGCCTATTTCTATTTTTTCTTCCAGCGAGTAACCAGTCAGGTGTATTATTTCCAGCCTGTCGCGCAGGGCGGGTTGTATATCGCCCAGGTTGTTGGCTGTAGCTATGAATAATATTTTCGACAGGTCGAATTCCAGCTCGAGGTAGTTGTCGTAGAATGAGTTGTTCTGCTCCGGGTCCAGTATCTCCAGGAGGGCGGAGCTGGGGTCTCCGCGAAAATNNTCGTCGTGCAGGCCGCCAAGGCTCAGGCGTACATACTTCCTGTTGATAGAGTTGGCAATACTTTTACCCAGTGATGTTTTACCGATACCCGGAGGGCCGACAAAGCAAAGTATAGGCGATTTCATATCCCCTTTCAGTTTCAGTACCGCCAGATATTCCAGTATACGGTCCTTTATGGTATGCATGCCATAGTGGTCATGGTCCAGTATTTTCTGTGCTTTTTTTAGGTCATAACTGTCCTCGGTAAATGAGCCCCAGGGCAGGTCCAGAATCAGGTCCAGGTGGTTGTATATTACTGAGTAGTCAGGCGTTGAAGGGTGCATACGCTCCAGCTTCTCAATATTTTTCCTGAACAGCTCTTTTGCATCCTCCGAAAACTTGATCCCTTCGGCCCGCTTTTGCAGGTCTTTTATCTCCCTGTCATTTGGTTCGCCGCCCAGTTCCTCACGTATTGATTTCAGCTGCTGCTGCAGAAAGTATTCGCGCTGCTGCTTGTCAATGTCAGCACGGGTTTTATTGGTAATCTCATTTTTAAGTTCCAGCAATTGCAGTTCGGCCTGCAACAGTTGCAACAACTTTTCAGCACGAGTTTTTACATCATTTTCTTCCAGCAACAATTGCTTCTCCACCAGCTTGGCGGATATATTGGATGATATAAAGTGAATAAGAAAAGACTGGTGCTCAATATTGCGCAGCACGATGCTGGTTTCGTTGGGTAGGTTAGGCGATAATTGCGCTATCTGCTCCGACTGGTCCTTCAGTGAAGATATCAATGCGTTAAACTCAGGGTCTTCTTTGGGGAAGTGATCTTCCATATAATCAACCCTGGCCTTAAAGTATGGCTCAGTCTGGGTGAATTCCTGAACATTAAAACGCATACGCCCCATGATGAATATGGTAGTATTCCCATCGGGCATTTTTATCTGTTTCACTATTTTGGCTACGGTACCAACGTGGTATATTTCATCTGTCGTCGGATCTTCTTTGTCCCCGTCCTTTTGTGCCAGTACGCCTATCCACTTACCGTTTTCCTGTGCATCAGTTATAGCTTTTACCGATTTTTCGCGGGCTACGGTTATGGGCAATACTACATTAGGAAACAAAACTGTATTACGCAGGGCTATTACAGGAATATCTACCGGCAGGTCTCCTTTTTCCTGTTCGTCCATCTCCTCTTCGCCCAGGGGTACTATGGGCATGAACTCCATTTCATCTTCGGTATTTCCTAATATCATCTCAATCTTTGGCTTCATTACAGACATTTTGGCAATAAACCCGCAAGATACATGTTGCGGGCATAAAAATCCTTATTGGTCAATAGCCATGCCAAAGGCAGGGCAACTGTAATATTTGCAGTAGTTTGCAGCTTGCTTATCTTTACTAAAAATATAAAGAACATGATATTTAGCAGGATTTTTATTTTGATGGTGTTGCTGACGGCTATGGCACAGGCATCACTCGCGCAAAACGAGGAAATAGTTTTCGTGCCTAAAAAGTTTTACCTCAGCAATGATTTTGATGGCTCTATTATCAGTACGGCTTTCGACAAAGGCCTTTTCCCGCTAAACAATGGTGTTCCTACTACCGTTGGTACTCCAAGGTTTACATATTTTTTTAATACAGGGTTCAATGTCAATTTCGACTTTAACCAGCATTTAGGCTTGTTTTCAGGCCTGAGTTTAAAAAATATCGGGTTTATTGAGAAAATAACACCATTAGACAGTACGGTAAAGCGCAGGGTATATACACTGGGTGTGCCCTTAGGAATCAGGGTAGGCAATATAAAGAAGAAAAATTATGCCTTTGTGGGCGGAGGTGTAGATATACCTTTCAATTATAAGGAAAAAGGTTATGTCCGCAGGGGTAATAAAGATAAGTTCAACGAGTGGTTTAGTGATAGAACACCATCATATATGGCGTATGGATTCGTTGGCGTTAGTTTCAAACCGGGTTTTTATGTTAAGGTCCAGTACTACCCCGGCAATTTCATGAACCCCGGCTTTACAGAAACAATCACTGTAAACGGTATACCGACTGTGAATATGCCTTATGCCAAGTATGATATAGAGATGCTGATGTTCAGTATTGGCGTGGACTTGCGCTATGGTAACAAACTGAAAATAAAAAATAAAGAATCTGCCGAAACCATAATGTAGTGGCGTGGTATTTTAACTGATAAGCAAAGGGGCGGTGATATCACCGCCCCTTTGCTTGACACAAATATGTCTTTGGTTTTATTGTGCAGGCGCGTTCAGCACCTCAGCCAGTTTAGCAGTTAAATCTTCGCCACGCAGGTTGCTGGCAATTATCATTCCGTTGGGGTCTACAAGGAAGTTGGCAGGAATGGCATTGACTGCATAATCTCTGGCAGCTACCGACTGCCATCCTTTCAGGTCACTGATATGTGTCCATGTCAGGTTATCCTTTTTTATTGCCTGCAGCCATTTATCTTTATTTTCATCCAGCGATACCCCCAGTACTGTGAAGTTTTTGTCTTTGAATGAGTTGTAAGCCCTTACCACATTTGGATTTTCCTGCCGGCAAGGGCCGCACCACGATGCCCAGAAGTCGATTAATACATACTTGCCCTTGAATGATGAAAGGCTTACCATTTCGCCATCCGGTGTCTGCAACCTGATTTCAGGTGCTTGTGTGCCCGTAGACATTTCGGAAGACGCCTGGTTTTGCTGGCTGAGCGCACCCATCATTTCATTATATTTATTTGTAAAGTCACCTGCCAGTTTTGAATTGGGGAAGCGGGATGGCAGACTTTGTACAAATGACTCCAGGAATGCGCCTTCCGCTTGCGGGTTTAATATCTGTGCCGCGAAGATAGCGTTGGGCAAATGGCTGGTAGTGTCAGCATACTGCTCTATATACCTGGTCAGCGATACATTCATTTCTTTTATAGAAGTAACGGCAGATGCCAGTTTTTCCTCGTCACCTTTTGCCTGCAATGTGTCTATCACTATCTGCATTTCGTTCAGATCGCGCATATGGCCACGCACTATCAACAGCAACTTTTTCAGGCTTTCAGATCCTGCAGAGCCGGTTACCTGGTAATTTTCGATATCATCCCAATTGGCGGTCACCTTTACATTGCCTTCATTGATGGAAAGTAATATATACCTGCCCGCCGGGAACCGTAGCCTGTACAGGCGGGGTTCAGCAGCAGTACCCTTAAGCTCGAATTTGCCGCCTGTACCTGCTTTTACAGAGTCTATCACCACCAGGTTTTCTATGCCTATTTCTTCCAGGTACACATCAGCCGCCTCGGGCATGCCGGCTATATCCCCTATCACGGTAAATTTGCCATTTCCGCTGTCGCACGATGCAAAAGCGGTGAGGAGTACGGCCAGTAACAGATATTTTATTCGCATTTCTTTGATTTTAAGCGCACAAACCTAATTAATAATTTGCTTTTTTGCCCGCCAGTGTCACCGATTTTACATAAAGGAGAAATTTTTAACAATACGTGCTCTTAATGACAATACTCTGACACAAGGCGTGCATTTCTGCTGGATATTTGTATCGTAATGAAAATGAAAGGTTTACTCAGCTTGTACTTTTTGTCGGCTGCCTTGCTTTTTGCATCATGTGAGAAGGAGGACAAGCCTGTGTCCTTGCCTGAGAAGGGAGAGGCGGAATATGGTAATGTGGAAATGGGTGAAGATTATACCGACCAGGTATTTTTCGACCTGGAGACGGGCAGGGTAGTGCACATGAGTGAAATTAACAGTTGGCACCTGGCGTTCGATGCCTCTGTTGAAGGGTATCATATGTATCTGAACGGGGGAGCTGATGTGCTGATTTATAATACCGGTGAATCAGATTTTCGTAAAGTGACCTCTGCCCCGGCTGCCACAAGCAAAGAGTGGATGTTTGACAGGCCATGCGGACTGCCGGATTCTACCGCCGCAGGCAACTGGAGAACTGCCGGAGGGCTTTCTAAAAATGAGGTATATATCGTAAAACTCAACCCCACCTACGACCCCGACAACCTGAAAAAAATTAGGCTTGNNGCTTGTGTACGTTAGCAATACTGAATATGTGCTGGAGTATGCAGATATCCAGGAAACAATAACTCATACTATCAGCATTCCTAAAGACGGACGGTATAATTATTCATATTTCAGCTTTACAGATGGGGGTAAGGTATTGCAGCCTGATCCTCCAAAGGATACCTGGGATATTGTATTTACAAGGTATAGGTATGTGTATTATGAATTGGATAACTTCCCATACATGGTAAACGGCGTGTTGCTAAACCCGTACAATACTACTGCTGCTAAAGACACATCAGTGTCGTTTGTTGACATAGATTATACGAAGGTTTTAAATATGCAATTATCCAACCACAGGGATGTGATAGGATTCGACTGGAAGGAATATAATTTTGATGCTGAGCGCTATGAAATAAATAAGAACAAAAACTACGTGATAAAAAACCGAAAGAACCAGTATTATAAATTGCGCTTCCTCGATTTCTACAATAAGCAAGGTATCAAAGGCAGCCCTTCATTTGAGTTTCAGCGGGTATATTAACCAGTTGCTAAGACTGTGGTATATATATTCCCAGCCTGATGGCTTCTATAACTATACCCACGATGTTTTTAGCGCCCATCTTTTCCAGTATTTTCATCCTGTAGCCCTCTACAGTGCGTGTACTCAGAAATAGTTTTTCGCCAATTTGTTTATTGGTGTACTCCTGGCAAATCAGGCGGATGATTTCTTTTTCTTTTTCCGAAAATTCAGCTTCTTTCTGTTGCTTCTGCATATTATACCTGCTGAACGCCAGTAATTTTGTCAGTTTTCCGGAGGTGCTTTTACAATAGTAAGGCTTGTTTTGAAAAACAGATTCGATAGCCTCAACTACTTCGGTTTTGTCTGCATTCTTTAACAGGTAACCTATAGCGCCAGCTTCAAACATGTCTAATATCAGTTCCTCATCATCATACATAGATAGTGCAATCACCTTAATGACAGGATAGTTTTGCATGATGAATTTTGTGGCTTCAACTCCATCTGTTATGGGCATTTTAATATCTGTAATTACAACATCCGGTTGAAGTTTTTTTACCTGGCTTATCAGTTCGCGGCCATCCCAGGCTTCTCCCGCCAGTTGTATGCTGTCTACAGAACTTAGCATCAGTTTCAGTCCATCTCTGAACAACTCATGATCATCGGCTATCACTACTTTTATCGGTATTGAGCTAATTGGTTTTTGCATAAGCTTCCGTTAACGGTATTTCAATAACATACTGCGACCCGTATCCGGGCAGCGACCTGAAGTTAAACCTTGCGTTCATTACCTCGGCCCGGCTATGCAGATTGGTCAACCCCAGTCCTCTGTTGTTTTCAATACTTTTATCATAATCAAATCCCTTGCCATCGTCAGCAGTCAGCAACACCAGTTTATTACCATTGTGCTGCAACGTAATTATGAGTTGGTATGCCTCAGCATGTTTTATAGTATTGTGTATTATTTCCTGGATAATACGGTAAATATTGACACTCATTTCGGCAGGCAGTTCCATATCAGGGCTAATGAATGTTATATGCAACTCATGAGTTTCGCTCAGCTTATTTATATACTCCTGTACAGCCCTTACCAGTCCCTTTCTTACCAATGTACTCGGCAGCAGGTTGTAGGATATTTCTCTTGTTTTGGCTATGGCGTCATCAATATGTTTGTTAGCGAAGTCTATTATTTGCTTGTCTGAGTCGTTATTATGCTGCAGGTGGTTGATTTGTATGCGTACCGCTGATAGTATAGGTCCCAACTCATCATGCAGGTCGGTAGCTATACGCTTACGTTCTTTTTCCAGTGTATTTATTTCGGCACGTATCCTCATTTTATTCAGCATAGCATTGCGCCGCTGGTGTCGTATCATTGTGACTATGAACACAATAATAATTATACCCAGCGCTATGGCGGCTACTATTACAGCTGTATAAAATTGCGTTTCGGAGGTATGCATATTATTGCTATTGTCAACATAATATTATACCCGACATTGAGGTATGATTCTATGACAAAAATATTATTTTTTATGGAGTCTGTTGCTGCATAATAGTAAAATATCTCGGTGAGCACTTTGTACGAGAAAAAGATGATTACGGCTATGGAAATAATAAACACAGGGTTGGTGATGATGCGGCTTTTATCATTTACTACCAGCCAGCTTAGCTGGTTGATAGCCAATAATACCAATGCCAGTGAATATGTTACCTGGAAAACGGGGCTGAACAACAACAGCTTGCCCAAAACTATATTTTCAGCCACCCATAGCGTCACCATGCCGGTGATGAGCAAGGCATATAACCAGCGTATCCTGAGTATGTTTTTCCAGTTGTGAAACTGCCAGGCGAATAACAGGAACTCGCAGAGGAAATAAATATTAGTAGGCAGTGCGTTGCTGCTGTTGTAGAAGAAGAAATAGCAGGTCAGTTCATTAGCAAGCCCCAGCAACAGCAGGTATATAATAGGGTGATAAGACACAGGTATAGTCCTGTATCTTATCACACCGGTAATAGCGGGGGCCAGTATGCTCAAGCTGAATAAAAATGCCTGGTACTTATTCATGCATCAGTTTTTCCTCTATGGCCAACGCTGACCGGCTTCCAGTATCATTTCGTCGGCGGCAGCCGCATGTGCAGGGTTCTCCTGCCTTCTTTGTATTACATCCCTGCCTTCGCCATCTACACCTGTCATTACAATACGTACCTGGTTTTGGCCATCCATGGCCAGGTATACCCGGAAGCCGACAACACCCGGCTGGCAGATGAGTGAGTCAATGGCTTTCAGGTTGAACGTTTCATATACAGGAAAGGCATTAGTACTGCCAACTGCGGTTGATAAAACCCCTTCTCTCGCCACACCGAAGTTGTTGATCATGGCCGATGCATCATCGAGCGTAATGTGATGGTT
>DINJ01000005.1 GCA_002423665.1 Bacteroidetes bacterium UBA5543
GCTTGCGGGCAAAAATGTATTGCTGGTTTGCGGTATCGCCAGGCCCGCACCGCTTATCAGTTACCTGGAGCAGGATGCTGCGGCGGTTCACCCGCTTACTTATGCCGACCATCATTACTTCCTGAAAAAAGACCTGGAGGAGATAAAAGAGACATTTGACAACTGGAACCAACCTGACAAAATTATTGTTACCACTGAGAAAGATGCGGCGCGTCTGCACCTGCATGCTGAAAAACTGACTTTGTGGGGGATAACCATTGCTGTTGTTCCCATTCAGGTTTCTTTTTTATTTAATGCAGGTACCGAGTTTGATAGTTTAATTTTAGGCTATACGGAACGTACCATTAACGAAAACAATTCGATGTATTATGGCGAGGAACAGTAAAAAGAAAGACAAGAACAGTGGTGGCAGGGTAGTGTACAAAGGTGTGCTGGAGGTTACCCGCTCAGGGTTGGGCTATGTGATAGTGGAGGGACAGGCCAAAGACATAATTGTAAAAAGAGAGCACATACGTAATGCGCTGAATGGTGACGAGGTAAAAGTGGAGGTAGCAACAAGGGGCAAGAAATTCGGTTCGCGTCCGGAGGGGGTAATCATAGAAGTCGTAAGAAGGAAACAATCAGAGTTCAGCGGCAAGCTGGAAGTACACCAGCATTTTGCATTCCTGGTGCCGGATTCAGACCGTATGCCGGTGGATATATTTATACCTCTCCACCTGTTGAATGGTGCCAAAGACGGAGACCATAGCATAGCCAGGATAGTAGAGTGGACAGCCAAATCAAAAAATCCGGTGGGTGAAATTGTGAGTATACTGACACAGGAGACTGCGGGCGAAATAGCCATGCAGGGTATATTAGTGGAAAATGGGTTCCCGCTTCATTTTCCAGACGATGTGATGGAAGAAGCGGCACGCTACCCTGAAGGAGTGGACAAGAATGAAGTGAAGAAACGCAGGGATATGCGCGATGAACTGACCTTTACCATCGATCCTGTAGATGCCAAAGATTTTGACGATGCTATATCCATAAAAACATTAAAGGGCGGGTATTATGAAGTGGGTGTACATATAGCTGATGTTGGCCATTACGTAGAACCAGGCTCCGCGCTTGATAAAGAAGCCTACCGCAGGGCCACCAGTGTGTACCTGCCCGACAGGGTGTTGCCTATGTTGCCAGAGCGTTTGTCGAACGAACTATGTTCGCTGAGGCCCGATGAAGATAAGTATACTTTCTCCGCTGTTTTTCAAATCAACAAAACGGGCAAGATAAAAGACTATTGGCTGGGCAAAACGCTGATACGCTCCAAGAGGAGGTTTGCCTACGAAGACGTACAAGAGATAATAGAGGGAGCGGAGGGCGACCATAAGAAAGAAATACTGTTGCTGAATAATATGGCGCAGACATTGCGCAAAGAAAGATTTACCAAAGGCGCAATCAATTTTTCATCGCAGGAGGTANNATTGAAGAGTTTATGTTGCTGGCCAACCGTACTGTTGCCGAGCATGTGTCGAAGGTAACTGTGAAGAACAAGGTAGTGCCATTCCCTTATCGTGTGCACGATGTGCCTGATGAAGAGAAGCTGAAAGTATTTGCCACCTTTGCAGCACGCTACGGGCACAGGTTCAATACACATACTTCGCAGGCTATTGCCGGTTCTTTCAACCAGATGCTGGAACTGGCAAAAGGCAAGCCTGAACAGCATGTGCTGGAAACATTGGGCATACGCACTATGGCCAAGGCGGTATATACCACCGATAATATCGGCCACTATGGGTTGGGTTTTGAACACTACTGCCATTTTACTTCGCCCATACGGCGCTATCCCGATGTGCTGGTACACCGGGTATTACTGGAATGCCTGGAGCAGGACATCAAACCCATCAAGCACCTGGAGCAACAGTGCCGCCATTGCAGCGACCAGGAACGCAGGGCCATGGAAAGTGAGCGCGCCGCCAACAAATACAAACAGGTAGAGTATATGCAGGATTATGTGGGTGGTGAGTTTGACGCTGTTGTAAGCGGAGTTGCCAGCTTTGGTTTTTGGGCTGAGACAGTGGAGCATAAATGCGAAGGCATGGTACCCATGAGCGACCTGTATGATATAGATGAATTTGAACTGATGGAAGGAGAATACGCACTGGTGGGCAGGCGCACCAAACTCAGGTTTGGTGTAGGCGATAAGGTGAAGGTACGTGTTGTATCTACCAATCTCGAAAAAAGGCAGATAGACTACAGCCTGGTAGGCGTGGGTGATGATACCCCGAAGAGAAGAATAAATACGAACAATAAAATGCAGGGCAAAACGCAAGCGGCTAAAAAGAAAACAGGACGTAAGAAATAATAATGCAGGATTTTAAACAGATAGTAACGGAATTTGAACAAAGGTTGCAGGCGATAGGATTGTTTCCGCAGGCACCGGGTAATTTATATGAGCCATGCAGGTACTTACTGGCATTGGGAGCTAAGCGCGTGCGCCCGGCATTGTGCATCATGGGCAATGAGGTATTTGGTGCTGTGCAAGAAGATGCCTGGCATACGGCTATGGCTATTGAATTGTTCCATAATTTCACCCTGATACATGATGATATAATGGACAAGGCCCCATTGCGCAGGGGCAACCCCACCATACATGCTAAGTATGGCCTGACAGCGGGAATATTAAGCGGTGATGTAATGTGCATCCAGGCATATGTGCAACTGGCAAAGGTGAAGAACCACCTGCCGGAGTTGCTGCAGTTGTTCAATACCACGGCAATAGAAGTATGCGAGGGGCAGCAACTGGATATGGACTTTGAGCAACGCGACGACGTGTCTATTGATGAGTACATACATATGATTGCACTTAAGACATCGGTATTGCTGGCATGCAGCCTGAAGATGGGTGCAATAATAGGTGGGGCATCTGAAGCCAATGCCAACAAATTGTATGAGTTTGGTAAAAACGTCGGCATTGCTTTCCAGTTGCAGGATGATTATCTGGATGCCTTTGGCGATACTGCAAAACTCGGTAAGCAAAACGGCGGCGATATAAGGGCTAATAAAAAAACTTTCCTGCTGCTGAAGGCTAAAGAACTGGCAGGTGATAACAATCAGCTGGATGAACTGATGGTAGCTGAAGAGGAAACAAAAGTGCAGGGTGTATTATCGTTGTACAAAGACACCGGTGCCGATGAGTTGTGCCGCGCAGCAGTTGAAGTATATTCTGATAAGGCATTTAAAAACCTGGAAGAAATAGACGTGCCTGCAGAAAGAAAAGAGCCGCTGCGTAAGCTGGCTTCGTACTTGCTGCAAAGGGATAAATAGGACGAATTTTAAAGAACTGTAAAAAATAAAGAGTAATGAATTACTGGCTGGTAAAATCAGAACCGTTTAAATATAGCTGGGATCAGTTTGTAAAAGAGAAAAAGACCTTTTGGGACGGTGTACGCAACTATGCAGCCCGCAACAACCTGCGCGATATGCAGAAGGGCGACCAGGTGTTTTTTTATCATAGCAATGAAGGACTGGCGATAGTAGGCATAGCGGAAGTAGTAAAAACTGCTTACCAGGACCCCACCACCGACGACTCGAATTGGGTAGTGGTAGACTTAAAACCTGTAAAAGCCATGCCCAAGCCTGTTACACTAGAGGCTATCAAGGCAGATAAAGACCTTGCCAATATGGACCTGGTACGCCTGTCGCGGTTATCTGTAGGTAAGGTGACACCTGCTGAGTATAAGAAAGTGTGCAAGATGGGTGGGCTGTAGATTTTCTATCATCACATAAGATTATAACAAAAGAGCGGCATAAGCCGCTCTTTCTATTTGGTATTGGTTAATTGCTAATTACATACGCTCTAACACTACAGCGCTGGCGCCACCGCCACCGTTGCATATACCGGCCGCACCGTATTGTGCGTTGTTCTGCTGCAGTACTTTGATAAGCGTTACCAGTATACGTGCACCACTAGCACCCAGTGGGTGGCCCAGCGATACGGCACCGCCGTTTACGTTCACNNAGGCTTCAGGTTCATCTTCTGCATATTTGCCAGTCCTACTACGCTGAAGGCTTCATTCAGTTCGTAATAAGCGATGTCTTCCATTTTCAGGCCAGCTTTTTCTACCGCGCGAGGTACTGCCAGCGATGGAGTAGTAGTGAACCACTCGGGTGCCTGCTCTGCATCAGCATAAGCTTTTATTTTAGCTATGGGTTTCAGTCCCAGTGCTTCAGCTTTTTCTTTGCTCATCAGTACCAATGCTGCAGCGCCGTCGTTCATGGTGCTGGCGTTGGCTGCAGTTACTGAACCACCTTTTACGAAAGCAGAATTCAGTGCGGGTATTTTATCAAACTTTACATTGAAAGGCTCCTCGTCTTTGCTGAACATAATCGGGTCGCCTTTGCGCTGTGGAATTTCAACAGGTACGATTTCGTTATCAAACTTACCGCTGTTTACAGAGTTCTGGCTGCGCTTGTAGCTTTCGATAGCAAACTCGTCCTGAGACTCGCGGCTGATGTTGCACTCGCTGGCGCAAAGCTCAGCTGCATTACCCATAGGGTAGTTGTGGTATACATCAGTCAGGCCATCTTTAGACAGGCCGTCAATCATAGTTACGTTACCGTATTTGTTTCCCCAACGCATGTTAGGGCTGTAGAATGGCACATTGCTCATGCTTTCCATACCACCGGCAACTACTACATCAGCATCGCCCAGCATAATGGACTGCGCACCCTGCATCACGGCTTTCATACCGCTGGCGCATACTTTGTTCACTGTAGTACATGGGATATTATCAGGCAATCCTGCAAACCTTGCAGCCTGTCTTGCAGGTGCCTGGCCCAGGTTGGCCTGCATTACGCTACCCATCAGTACTTCGTTTACATCATTTGGAGATNNGGATATACCTGCTCTCTGAACTGCAGCTTTGATAGCGATTGCTCCCAACTGAGTTGCGGAAAAATCTTTTAAGCTACCGCCCCAACTGCCAATTGGCGTGCGCACGGCGGATATTATATACACTTCTTTCATTTTAAAATATTTTTAAAGACCGCCAAAATTAGGCAAAAAGAAGCGGAGGACATATACTTGCAGGTATCAATTCAGCAAATGCCATTATTTTTTATTCAGATGTGAATTTTTGGCATGAGTATTGTAAATCGGTTACTATAGAATCTTAATAAGGAGATATGACGCAAGAGGGAATAAGTAAGCAACAGTATAATGCATTGTTAATTGCATTTGTTTTCGGCCTGTCATCTGTTGCTATCGGTTTGCTGGCCATTTTATATTCATATAAAAAAGTATCAGACCTGAATGCAGAATACAGGCAATTGCACGCTTCTGTAAGTGCGTTAAAAGCAGAGACGGGGCAGAAACCGGTTAGTAATACCGTAGCGGTTTCAGATACTGCAAAAGAAGCTACGTCTCAACCTGCAGAAACCGTAACTGAAATCACGAATGAAAAGCCCGTTGCCGCAGTAATTGAGGAAAAGAAAACACCTGCGATTAAGGAACCTGAAAAGAAAAAAGAGGTGGCCGCACCGGCGAAAGTATCTACACGCGATGTGGTATTGGTGTACTATCAGCGCAGGGCGGATAATACTAACCTGTCTGAAACCCTGGAGGGTTTGGGCTTCAGCTATGTTGAGAAAGCAATAGACAAGAATACCGGCTATGAAAAAACTAATTGTATATGGTATGGGGCTGGTGTGCCTGCTTCAGTAGTGAAGAATGTAGCAATCGCCATGATACAATCGGGCAACCCGATAAAGGGTATAAAAAGATTTCCGCCGAGCACTAAAAACCCTTCGTACAAGCGAAACATAATAGAGGTTGGACGTGAAGAAAATTACGAGAAGTATTACACCCGCCCAATGAGTATCTACGAGGTGGAACACGCTAAACTATAGATAATTTTTACTTATAGACTGATTTACAATGTATTGTTAAATATAGTTTTTTGTCTTCATGTATTGCGGGCGATTTTGTATCTTTACATTATGCGCCTTCCTATTAAAAGTTTATTGTTATTTCCTGCACTGGCTATTGTAGTATTTGCCGGAGCCGCCACATTCGATACAGAGAAAGATAAATCCGGCGACGCGGTAACTATAGCTGTGGAAAGCCCTGTGTCCGCGCTTTACGGTCAAATCAATTTTGGTGACAGCGAACCGCTGAGCCCCGAAGTGTTTANNCATTCTAACCATTTCTGACTATTCTTTGTCGGCTAACAAAAAGAGGATGTGGATAATTGACCTGGACAGTCGCAAAGTATTGCTCAATACACACGTAGCGCACGGACAGGGCACAGGTGAGGAGTATGCAAAGAATTTTTCCAACAACGAGGGCTCACACCAGAGCAGCATGGGTTTCTATGTTACAGGTGATACTTATGTAGGTAAACACGGTAACTCACTGCACCTGCATGGTATGGATGAGGGCTATAACTCCGCTGCATACGAGCGTGCCATCGTAGTGCATGGTGCAGGATACGTTAGTTCCGATTTTATTGCCGGTACAGGCAGGTTGGGCCGTAGCTGGGGTTGCCCTGCTGTGAGCAACGAACTGGCTGATGAAGTAATAGAAACAATCAAGGACGGTACCTGTATGTTTATCTATTATCCTGAGCAGCGATACATACAAAGCTCCAAATGGCTGAAAGCGGATAACGGCTCACAGGCCAATAAGCGCTGATCAGAAATTGATTTCTTTCAACGGGTCCCAGTAGAGGCGTTCAAAATCTACTACAGTATCATTCTCTATTTTTACCCCTTCTTTTTCNNACATTTGTGCTCAGGTTCATGGCATAGCCTACCAGTCTTGCTCCCGATTTTGCGCCTATGGCTGCCGCCACCGCACCATATGTAGTGACCCTCCCTTTAGGTACCATGCGCACTACATCGTATATGGCGTTGTAGATACTTTCTTTATCGTGAGTTGTTTTCATCTTTTTGTTTCCTGGCGGCTAATAACATAGCCCTCTTTACCTCGGGCACGTTTTCATAATCGTAGGGGCAATGCCTGCAGCCCCTGCCGCAGCAGTAGCCCCGTTGCATGTGATAAGCCTCCGTAAATACCAGCAGCCCGTCATCGTTGATATAAAAATCAATCCCCTGCTCCAAGCGCTTTATGTGTTTTATATCGTTCTGCTATATCAATTTCCGTCTCAGGAAGTGTAAAGGCAAGATAATAAATAGTCCGTCCTTCAGCCAGGTGCATCCCTTCGTAATGGGTTTGTATCGCCAGCGGGCCGGTTGCTTTTCCCTTGCCGTATATATCTGCAATGTTCTCTACTATGTTGCAGCCTGTTTCTGCAATCATCTCCAGTGTATAGTCGTATAGTTCTTTAGAGTCCGTTTTCAGGTTGATGATTCCNNCAGGAATCGTGGGTGGGTGAGCCTGTTCTTCTCACGCGATTCGCGCAAGAATGGGTCGGGGAAGATTATCCAGATAGCCTCAATTTCTCCCTGCTCAAAATAATCTTCTATCTGCAGTATATGTGTACGCAGGAAAGCTACGTTGTCCAGTCCATCTTCCAGTGCTTTTTTAGCGCCAATGTATATCCTGTTGCCTTTTATATCTACACCTATAAAGTTTTTGTCTTTATGTTGTCTGCCCAGCCCCACACTGTATTCACCTTTACCACATGCCAGTTCCAGCGTAACAGGGTTCGTATTATGAAAATAATCCTTCCAATTCCCCTTCATGCCTTGCGGATATTGCAAAACATTCTTATATTTACTTATAGCTGCAAAGCGAACCAGTTTCTTCTGTCCCATAAGGGCGCAAAGATAATTGTAATTCAGGTAATGAAACTTTCACTAAACAACCGCTTATGAGGAAAAAATCTTTACTATTTACTGCCACTACGGCGATTATTTATTTGACCATTAGTAGCTATTCGGGAGGCCCGGCACATAACGGCACCTGAAATATGACAGGTAGTCCTGGTTCAGCCGGCAACTGTACCAGCTGCCATAGCGGCGGCGGTGGCACTACTTCCGGTACTATTGTGGTACAATTGAAATCAGCAGGCACCAGCAGTGTTCCAGTTACATCTTACATTGCAGGTGAAACCTATATTGTAACAATTACGGGTGGGAATCCAACAGCAGGCCTGGATGATTTTGGATTCCAGTTTACAGCACTTAAGGGTTCGGACAATACAGCAGTAGGGACATATAGTAACCTGGGTACGACGGCACAGACTTTCCCATCTTCCAATCCTACATTGGTGGAACACACTGCTGCCATACCCAAAACAACAGGGTTATATGTCGTAAGTTTTGACTGGACAGCACCTGCTACCAGCGTAGGCGCAATCAATATGTATGCTATAATAAATGCAGTTAATAAAAATTCAATGCAGACCGGTGATAAGTCCAGCAGCACTATCTCATTGGCTTTAGTGGATAAAACTTCTGTTGCTACTGTAACAAGCGAAGTGGTAGTGAAGATATTCCCCAACCCTGTGGTGAATACACTGACCATTGACCTGGACAAAGCCGATGCAGGCATATACACCATTCAGGCGTATAATATGAGTGGTGCAACTGTTGCGTCTATGGAAATGAATATTGGCCCCGGTAGCTATAAGGGTACAGTCAATACATCAGACTGGGTGCCCGGTATGTATTTCATCAGCATACAGAAAGACGGCTACAAACATGTAGTGCCGGTAGTGAAACAGTAAAAAATTGAATGAAAAATAAAAAGCGAACGCCTCTGCCATGCAGGGGCGTTTTCATTGCCATAATACCAGCACTGCATACAACAGCATCATGCCANNATCTCGTATACTGAATGATGCTCATGACAATAAACAAAATCATGGATACGCTCATAACATGGTAGCTGCCTTTTACACCTATAATATTCGGCAAGGTGGCGATGCCGGCTTCCATATCCGTCTGCATGTCACGAATGTCAAATGCTACACAAAGCGTAAACATGAATACAAAACGTATCATGATCTCGTAAGGATAATTAACGATAGCGCTGTTGTGGTACATTATAGGCAGTACGCTCGTTACGATGGTCCAAACGGTAGTCAGCACCAGTATTTTTATCCAGCCGAAATCTTTCAGGCGTTTTTTATCTGTAAAAGGCAACAGGGGTAGTGAATAGGAAAATGACAGTACCGCCAGTAATACACAAGCCAATAATATATTTTGTGGTAGGTGAAAGGCTGCAACCACACAGCCTATTACACCTATGCTCATCAACAGGTAGTGCCACAGCCTGTGGTGCTGCGACCAGCCAAACCTGTCTGATAATTCCGGAGTTGATTTTTTGATAAGATAATGTGCATTGTACACCAATAGCGTACTGCAAAATACCAGCAGGTGCAGTCCTGAGTAGAACGGGGGTATAGTATTCAGCAACAGCCGCTCGGTAGACATGCAAAGCCCCACCGCGCAGGTGGCGGCGAAGAGGCTGGTGTACAATATCCAGTTGAGGGCTGTATATAAAATGTAGCGCAAACCGTATATAAAAATACGGCAACCCGGGTTGCCGTATCTGTATTTTATAAAGGAATGTTTCCGTGTTTGCGTTTTGGCCTCGCCTCTACTTTGTTTTCCAGCATCTTGTAGGCCCTTATCAGTTTCTCACGGGTTACATCTGGCAGTATTACTTCGTCGATATAACCACGTGCCGCAGCGCCATACGGATTAGCAAATTTTTCGGTGTATTCCATTTCCTTTTCCTTCCACTTGGCGTCTTTGTCCGCCGCATCTGCTATCTCTTTTTTGAAGATGATTTCAGCGGCTCC
>DINJ01000100.1:0-158 GCA_002423665.1 Bacteroidetes bacterium UBA5543
GTTGAAATACTGGTAGAAGGATACTGTGGTACGTGGCTCTGTTTCGGCCAGCATACGCTGTTTCAGTTCCTCGTTCGATACCCGGTTGTGTAACACTGGCATGGTGTACCTCCCTGGTTTTTAATGAGAGAAAGTGCAAAGATAAGCATAATGGATAT
>DINJ01000100.1:364-665 GCA_002423665.1 Bacteroidetes bacterium UBA5543
ATTCATATTTTACGCCACCGTCTGCCTGCAGGTACAAACCATCGCCAACACACACCTTTTCGGCTGTGTTTAATATCCGTATGTCAGGGTAGTCATGTACCGTCACCGTTACGGTATCGGTTGCCGATTCGCATACGCCTGCCTGTTGGCTGACAAACCATTTGTACACCGCAGGTCTTTCGGTACTGTATGTTGGAGCCATCTGTGTGCGCGTCCCTTCAATATCATACCAGTATATAGTGGCGTTATTAATTGTGGGAGTCACAAGCAGCGGCTCAGCCATATCTCCTATACAATGATT
>DINJ01000100.1:697-3087 GCA_002423665.1 Bacteroidetes bacterium UBA5543
ATGTGCCATAATGCTCTACGTTAAATGTGTACTGCGCCTTACATTGCAATGCTTCTGCTTCGGCAAATACCGTATAACTGCCGGGCTTGAAACTATCAATTACTGTACCTGTTGTGTCCAGGTATTCACCTAGTATTGTTCCCAGGTTGTTTTTTATTGTTACTTTCCGGGGTATTATTCCATTGCTGATATTTATTGCCACATGCTGCCTGAAAATACAGNNCAGGCGTCGTCTGTATAAGTGATAAAGAAGTTATAATTGCCAAGAGCTACATTTTGTGTATTCCACGAAAAGTTTACCTGCGGCCGTCCCGGCTGTGTATTGTCAACAGTTGCTGTTGCACCTGAGGGAATGTTGTTAATTGCAATTGTGACATTGTCGTTATCGTCGTCAATTGAATTAATCCTGAATTTTAGCTCCGGAGTATTAGAACATACGTTTATTGTATAATCTTTGACCGCACCACCAACAACCGAGGTAGAATCAACAATACCTCTAGGAGGTGTGTTGTTGCAATCATTAAGAACAATAAAAGTCATTTCTCTCATACTGCTGCCCACCAATATCCCGTCTTTATATTCTTCTATTTTGTTCACTACAAGCGATCGTTGCACTATGTCCGGCTGAAAGCTCAATTGACCATTAGTTGGATTGAAACTAAAACTCCCTGTATAAGCAGAAATCGGTGTTGCTCCGCTATATGAGGTCACATAACTTACAGTTTGAGTAGAATTAATCAAAGCAGGCGTGAGTGCAAATACAAGTGAATCACCGTCAGTATCTATTGCACCCTGGTTATACTGTTGATGTTTATTCAGGCAAAAGAAAGGGGTTGGATCTGAAGAAAACAATGGCGTTGAATTATTGCCGCTGTTATTATTAAGTCGTGCCTCCAGGAACATAAGTTGAGCTCCGACATCCGAAACGTTGGTAATATTGTCACTTCGGCCCGCTTGCCTGCCGGGGCTTGAAAGGTCTAAACTGAGGTTACCTTCGAAGACTATGCGCCAATCTGTTGACGGAGAGAACGTAACAATGCTTGTATATACATGACGCATAGCACCCGGAAGCATACTGCCGGGTTTTTTACATGCAGTATTGTTTATGTATTCTTTGCATATCGGTGTTACTTCTGCTCTTTGCAATGTGTCCTCTTTGAGAAACACTTCTTGTAACCGTTGTTGCCCCTTATATAACCAAATCTGTGGTGTCTTGCCTCTTAAATATGCCGAGTTTGTAGCACTACAATCACCATACAGGGTTAATGTAATACGATAGTCATTTCCTGTTAAATGGTTATAAGATAATTGTCCTCCGTAGATATGTGTTGCAGTTGCCCTGTTGCTGCACCACAGCAACAATATTAAAACTGCTGCCAACCACCTCAATTGCATAATCTTAACCATACTCATTTCAAAATTCCGTAATAATGCATTAGTACACAATTTTTTGGGGTGAAATATTAGAAAGATGATGTTTTTTTAATTATTATACGCTGATGAGATGTGTTTTCATATTCCTGTTTGTCATATTAATGCAACAATCCGTCTTTGCGCAGCCGGCAAAGCCCTATACATTGGTAATACATGGTGGTGCGGGTGTTATGCGTAGAGGCAGCATCAGCCCGGCCGATGAGGCGCTGTACAGGCATGGTTTACAAAATGCCCTAGATGCGGGATATGCCATATTGGAGCAGGGAGGTACTGCGGTAGATGCCGTGCAGGTGGCTATCACTACGTTGGAAAACGATTCCATGTTCAATGCGGGGAAAGGTGCTGTGTATGCCTATAACGGTATGATAGAGTTGGATGCTTCCATTATGGACGGTAGCAACTTGAATGCGGGTGCCGTAGCAGGAGTAACCACCATCAAAAATCCCATAATTGGAGCACGAAAAGTAATGGAGCAAAGCGGCCATGTGATGCTGGCACGAAAAGGTGCTGAGATGTTCGCAGGGCAGAATGGTTGCGAAATGGTGGACCAATCATACTTCTGGACGACCAAAACGACGGACAGCTATAAAAAACGCAACGAAGGCAAAGGCAAGAAATCTTTCCTGGGACAGCCGGGCAATACCGATGAAAAATATGGAACAGTAGGCGCAGTAGCACTCGACAAACAAGGCAACCTGGCTGCGGGCACCAGCACAGGGGGCATGAGCAATAAGAAATACGCCCGCATAGGCGATAGCCCCATCATCGGTGCGGGAACATATGCTGATAACAACAGCTGTGCTGTAAGCTGCACAGGTTGGGGCGAATATTTTATACGCCTGGCCATGGCAAAAGCAATTGCCGATAGGGTAGAACTGCTGAATATGCCGGTGGACGATGCCGCAAAACAGATGATACATGACAGGCTACAAAATATGGGAGCCACAAGCGGCGTA
>DINJ01000025.1 GCA_002423665.1 Bacteroidetes bacterium UBA5543
CGATATACGATTTTGTAGTATCCTGGTATTCAAAAGTCCGGGTTGAAGTGCGGACAAAATAGGCCATATCTTTCCAGGAGCCCCCGCGGATTACTTTTCTCTTCATTACCGGAGGATCGTCGTTTTTAGCGTTGTAATGAATTTCGGGGTTCAAATCACTGATAACGTCGTATCCGGCTTCAAAAAAAGCAGTACTTGTCCACTCGGCAACGTTACCGGCCATATCGTAAAGTCCGTAAGCGTTGGGCCAGTAGCGGTCAACAGGTACAGTGTAAAGACCACCATCAGCAGCGTAGTTACCGCGTTGAGGCTTGAAGTTAGCCAGGTAGCAACCTTTCTTATTAACTATGTAAGGGCCACCCCATGGATAAGGAGCCTCAGTACGGCCACCACGTGCAGCATATTCCCACTGCTCTTCAGTTGGCAGTTTAAATTCTCCTTCGAAATACATTTTATTTTTCTCGCGCTCAGACTGCCACAGATTGGTCCTCCAATGACAGAATGCAACAGCCTGGTTCCAGTTAACACCTACAACAGGGTAAGTATCAAATGCGGGGAACCAGTTATACTGGCGAGCAATAGGCTCATTGTATGAATATTGCAACTGGCGCACCCACACTGTGGTGTCAGGATAAACAGGAACGTCGTGCGGCGCTACAAAACTCTTGCGGTCTTGCCCGGGGTTCCTTACATTATCACCATAGTTATAAGTTTCGTAATGGAAAACCAGCTTGCCATTATCAAACTCTTTCTTACCCCAACCGGAAGCATCGGCAGGAATGTAGAAATTCGCCAATTGATCCTGGAGATCAACATCGTTCCAGTTAATCTTCTTCCTCATATCAACACGCTGAGATCCATCATCCAGGTCGATGAAATCTCCAAGTTGCACATGAGCCATAGAGTCCCTTACCCAGTTTGTAAACTGACGATACTCCATANNAAACCCGTTACCTGAGTGGTACGAATCATCGCGTCTTGTTTCCCGCGAACATCCTCATCGCTGGCTCCCATTTTAAATACTCCGGTCGGAACATAAACCATACCTAACGGAACGGGTGCTTTATAGTTCAACACGTTTGGCTCTCCAACCAGCTGGCCACCGTTGCCCGGGGTTCCGCAGCTTGCAGCAAATGCAAGTAACGCTACAGCTGAGATCTTCAGGGAAAGTTGTTTCATACTACGTTTGTTAATTTTTTTTGCGTTTAGGCAAATAAAGTAATTTTTTGGTTAAGAAGCTAATATGAGCCTCAACCGATGCACAATATTTAAAGTTTTTTCCAAAAATGCAAGTCTCAAAAAAAAAATTGTTAATAATCCTGATGGGTAAATATGGCGAAAAAACAATTAAAATGCAACACCTTACAACTTATTTCCCAACGATTGTTTGACCTGTTTCATGTCTGCGGATGCCAACCTGCATGCCTCTGTATCGCATACATATAGCCTTAGAGCGCCCTCATCAGCCTTACCGGTCGTCAGTGGGATACTTTCTCCTCCAGATTTGGCCATTACTATGGAGACATGCGGAAGTGTCAACAAATTGAGCTCTTGCATAGCCGCCGGAGCATTNNATCCTGCAGCCATCCTCTGCCCGGCTACCGCCCAGGATGAGAACGAAGTTGCATACCGTACAGCCTGACCCTGCATACAGGTCAACATATACCTCCCCTGCTCTATCCATGCATACCGCTCCATAAACATGCCCAGAACTATGAGATTGGAAGCCATAATACTGTTTGCTGATGGAGTTGACCCGTCATACAAATCAGTCTTTCGCACAGGAATATCCGTTTGTGTAACAGAACTGTAGTAGAAAAAAGTCCTGTCTTCGTGGAGAAAATTTTCCTGCACAATTTCTGCAAGGGCATTAGCTTTCAACAGCCATGCGTTTTCGCCTGTAATGCTTGCCAGCTGCAGCATGGCGGCTACCAGGCAGGCATAGTCATCCAGCTTTGCATCAATTTTTGCAGTTCCGTTTTTCCATGTATGCATCAGCGCTCCATTGACGGTAAAACTTTTGAGCATCCAGTTCATATGTTCCGAAGCCTGCTCAATATATTTTTCAACTGACAAAACCCGCCCGGCCTGAGATAATGCGAGGTTCATGAGTGCATTCCACGACAACAAACATTTGTCATCTGTTGCCGGACGTATGCGTTCAGCACCGTATTTNNGCTATTAATCCTCTGTTCAGCCTCTTTTTCGTGTATACCAAAAGAGGCTGAAAGCTCTCCAAGCCCTGTATTTACATGCAAAATATTCGTCCCTTCCCAATTGCCCTCTTTCTTTATGCCGAAATACTTTTCAGCCATATCATCACCACCCGTTGCCGCCTGCCATTCGTCCCATGTCCATGTATAAAATTTGCCTTCTTCACCCTCGCTATCTGCATCCAAGGCGCAATAAAAGCCTCCTTCAGGCGAACGTAATTCCCTGTTTACAAACGCTATGGTTTCTTCAACCACTTTCTTGTATAACCCCTTGCCTGTAATAGCATAGGCCGATGCATAGGTAGTAATCAACAAGGCGTTATCATACAGCATTTTTTCAAAGTGGGGGGCCAGCCAATACCTATCGGTACTGTAACGAGCAAAGCCACCGCCCAACTGGTCGTAAATCCCCCCTTCGGCCATGGCATCGAGGCTCTTTACAGCCACACCCAATGCAGGTTGGTAGCCTGTATAGTGATAATGCTCCAGGAGAAATAAAACGGATGTAGCTCCCGGAAATTTAGGTGCGTTACCGAACCCGCCAAATTCTTTATCTGCCGCTGTAATCATGTTATCTGG